>NZ_LFJB01000087.1:0-55803 GCF_006658625.1 Bradyrhizobium sp. UNPF46 | reverse complement strand
CTCCGATCGGCGACCTCAAGCTGCGACGAGCTTGGGTATCCGGACGAGGTTGTAGGCAATCAGATTGAGCAGGAAGTCGGCGGCGAAGGAACGATGCGGCCGCGCGACGTCACGCTTACATTGGAATCTCTCGCGAGGCTCCTTGGCCTCGAAGCAGACGATCTCGCGACCAAGATCCAGGGTAACCTCAGACAGCTCGTGTCAGCGTGAGGAGTGCTTCAGCCATGATGCGCTGCCGCCGCAGCACACCTCCACGCGACTGATAGGCTTTCTCTCATTTCCTTATCAGTTACAAAAAACGGTGCATGTGAGGCGACAACACAGACCGACGCAGCGGCCCTCCTAACCGATGCGTCGTCTGCGTGGTCCGATCCAGCTCCCTCCGCTATACAGCCTCCAAGCTCCCGTCGATCTTCTCTACAATGATTGTGTCTTTATACCGTCCGACGTACATGCCGCTCCGCTGCACCTCTTCGATATACTTCCGCAAGGCTCGCAAGACGTCGGATGCGCTCATGGCGGCGCCAGGCAAGATGACAAGCTCGTCCCGTAGCGATGTCGTTCCAATTTGTGCGATAGCCTTACCCCGACTTCGTAACACCTCGCGGTGTCCCCGTGTTTCTTGCCTCGCCCACGGCTCACGCGTGACGATGATCGAATACTCAACAAGCTCGCTCCCCACGAAGTCTTCCGTATTGCCGATAGTTTGGGCGTACGTCGCTCCGTGGAAACCAACTTCTAATTTGTCGTTCTTGCAGAGATTGCATTCAAAGTCTGCTTTTTTGATTTTCATCATTCACTCATTGCTTTCCGCGCCGCTTGTTCGGTCGCTTCGCACTTTACAAGGCGGGCGAATGGCAATTGGCGACGATGAACTATTGACAAAGAAATCAATGTCTCCCGGCTAAAGGACCGATAAGCAAATTCTGAAATCCTTATCAGTTGCCGCGCGCATTGCTAAAGGGCCGCCCTACCCGCGACCGCAACGATCGATAAGCCTCAATCTGACGGCGAAGCAAAATGGCCCGACCCAGACCGTTATCTTACATGAAGGGGGTCAGCGAACCGCCCCCTTCATTATTACGATTCAGGCTTCTCGTACTGTTCGGCCTGCCAGATAAATGACAAGTTCGGACTGTGTGAGCGGCTTATGCGGTGGAAGGCGATTTCTTAATTTCACCGCAGCAGCGCGTGCGTCGCTCTCGATTTCGTCAAATGTTTTGACGAACTCCCTGACTATGCGCACCTTCGTGATTCTATTAGCATTCTTCAAGTCGAGGAAGCGCTGCCGGAAGCAGCCACATTTTTTTCGATACTGACGAATGATATCGAGGCACTCCTTCATCGATTCGTCCGTTATTCCGACCGTCGGTGTTTTCTTTGCCGCGCCTCGCTTTCGCGCCTTCGTTTTCACCGGCTTTACTTTAGGCTTCTTGGTCGTAGGCTTGTCCTCATCCATCTTATTCTCCTAGCGCGTTGTCGCGGAATGCGAGATCGGCTGGAATGATTTACAAGTCTGACCGGCGCAGGTGGTCGCTCTCAACAACCGAATGATCGAGCATTGTCAGGGCTGCTTCGACTGATTGGCCTTTCTTAATTTATCAGTCAGCCACGCTCGACCAACCGTCGGGCGTAGCTTGTAAGGTCGCCATACGATCGTCTCGGTCGTGTCCTTTGCAAGTTCATTTCCCGCCGTTGCTCTGAGTATCGTCCAGCCTCCATGAAAGCGGACTGAACTGCAATTTACGTTCGCCACGCCAGCTACGCGACAGTGTGCAAGCCGTGCAGCGTAACGTGCACGGCTTGCACATGATAAGCCGAAGCCGGCGCTACACCGCCTGCGAACCGCCAAACCTCAAAAATTTCTAGTGAAAACCTTATCAGTCAGAGACATGTGAGATTTCTCCTTGCACGCAGCGTCGAACTCTTTAGAATCTGACTGCAATTGGTTTTGTGTGAGAGATGGCCGGCAAGCAAGCGAAGACACTTTCGACTGATCATATCGACGATCTTTTGTTTTTCGCCGCGCGCTCTCGCCACCCACTTCGCAACCGTCTCATCGTCTTACTGTCGGTCAAGGCAGGTCTTCGCGCCGCCGAGATCGCCAAATTGACATGGCCCATGTTGTTGGACCCAAGCGGCGAGGTCGGCAGCACTCTTGAAGTTCGCGACGAGATCGCAAAGAAGCGCAGCGGCCGCTCAATTCCAATTCATCCCGAGCTTCGACAGGCTCTCGTCGAGGCGCGGCAGCTGTCTACGGGGCAAGGCCCCCTCATTAGATCCGAGCGCGGCGGCGCAATGACACCGATGAGTATCGTTGTCTGGTTTAGCCGCGCTTATGAAGAACTCGGGTTCGAGGGATGTTCGTCGCACTCGGGGCGTCGAACTTTCATTACGCGGGCGGCTCGCTCGGTTCACAAAGCAGGCGGTTCGCTGCGAGATGTTCAACTGCTAGCTGGCCACCGATCCATCCAGACGACGCAGCGCTACATCGACGGCGATAGCGACGCTCAACGGAGGCTGGTATCCCTCATCTAGCGACCAACGTGCCGCGGCAACACTCCGCAAAAGGCCGCACCGACAAGAGGTTGATCGCGGCGAGAGCCCCCGATCCGCTACGCCGGGCTGAGAGCTTGATCCGGACCGTTTGTGCGATTGCGGGGTCGATGTCGTTCCTTGAGGAGATCGACGACGAGGCTCGGCACGCAGGCTTGGTTCAAGCTGTCGCCCTCGCCGACACGCCGCCGATTTTCGATTGGCTCGTTACGACGTTTAGCTTCCAAGGCATCTCCGACCGTGTCGCGCGCGGCTACATCCACAAGCATGGCACCGCGTCCTGGTCGGCGATTGCAGCAAGCGAAAATGACGCTCCCTCGTGCCCGAAGCTGCGCAGCTACTGGCATTTCGAAGGCTGCCGATACGACAAGACCAGTTTTACCTGCGCGGAGCCCGACCACATCGATGCGTGCGCCCTGCCCAGGCCGCGCCTTCGTAACGGCCGACTGAATCAAACCGCATACTCGCTCTTCTTGTTCGTCCGCGACCTCGCCGACGGCGATCTGGTACGCTGGATCGACAGCCAACTGGACAGCGCGAGGGGTGAGACCACGGCCGAACTGGAGGCGGCGCGTCAGGAAGCCTTGATTGGCCCACTGCGAAACGTTTACGGCGTCTCCGACAAGATATTGATGATGACGCTCTCGACGCTGCTGATCGGCGCGCGCGAGCACCGGCCGCTCTGGCTTGAAACCGGTACTGCGATGATCGCGGTAGACACGCTGGTTCACAACTTTCTGCATCGCTCGGGCATTTTACAGGACTGCGGCAGCTCTCACCCTTATGGCGCCGCTTGTTACGGCCCGGGTGGCTGTGCCGAGATCATCAGGAGCGTGGCCAGCCGTATCGATACGCGCACCTTGAACCCGGCATTCCCGCAGAGGTTCGCTAGGTTCGTGCAAAATGCCATTTGGAGGCTCTGCTCTCTCGACGGCCTCAACTTGTGTAATGGCAACAAGATCAACGACCGGCAAGCCTGCCAAATCGGCTACTGCCACCTGCACCAAAGGTGCGGCCGAATACCGTTAAAAGTCGATAAAATCGACGTAAAAACAATTAGTTAGAGCGTATTCTGGCGTAGATTTCTCTTGAGACTGCACCACGATTTGCTATACTCGCTTTGCAAGGCATTAAAAATGACTTTGCAATTTATAGTGGAGAGACTTCCGTGATTGATTTGCCTTGGCGGGCGCTTGGCCCGCCGCCGTGGCCAAGCCATGACATCGCTAGAACCGCAGATCACGGGGCCCTATTGGGCCCCGTCTGCTTTTGAGGAGGAGAAACATGGGAAAGCAGCAAGACAAGAAGACGGCCAACGCTCCAGACAAGCTCTTTGTTTTCGGACTTGATGAGGATGGAAAGCCACGCGGCGCCCGGTTTCCGGAGTTTAACGAGAAGGTCGTTAGCGCCGCGGCGCAAATGAAGTTGGCGTCTGTGCACCCGGCTTCACCGGCAGTCACTGAGATCGGCATGAAGCTGCCCGTGGGGAGGTTATATGCGAGCGGCAAGGCGTTCGTGCCACCGATCCGCCGCGACCTCGTCGGCAAACTCAAGGCAGCGCTCGAGACGGCCGGTGACGAAAGCCACGTCCACCAACCCGCGCCACCCCCTGAAAAAGCCAAGGCGGCGGGCACCGTTGCTGCTGCTGGCCTACCGCGCACGTGGGAGAGTATCGCTGTCGGCCAACTGGTGCTCGTTGAGGACGATGACCCCGAATTTGGCTGGTGGCCCTGCCTCGTGACCAAGCGCGATGACCAGGTCTTGACGCTTCGCCTTCGCGATTACCCGGACAAAGGCACCTACGTCCGGCACATCGCCCAAGTCGGACTAATAAACCCCGGTCCAGAATAGCCTGTACGACTAGACTCGAAGCTCGGACCATGGCCCGAGCTCCTACCACTCTGACATCGCCTGGCAGCAATCGACACGCGTCCAGGCCCAAACATCAAACAAATCATATCGGAGAAATAACCATGTCCATGCAAACGGACGCGGAGAAAACGCGTGCGCTGAACGATGAGCTTCGGCAACACCTGCTCGGCGGCGGTGCGGTCATCACAGCGGGCATCGCCGAACTAGGTCCAGAGGCCGTCGAACGCTTGGTCAAGACCATCGCCGTCTTTGACGACTTTTGCCACGCCAACGATCCCTATGCGGAGCATGATTTTGGCGTCTTTGACTTCGACGGCACCGCCGTGATGTTCAAGATTGACTACTTTGACAAGTCGCTCAACTTCCGCTCACCCAATCCGGCGGATCCTGCTGTCACCGAGCGAATTATCACGATCATGAGGGCGGACGAATACTAGCCGCCTTCTCAATCAACCAAGCTTACCCTCCCTGTTCGCTCAAGAGTTTGACGAGCGGCACCGACAAGGCTTCAGCAATTCGAGCCATCGCTAAGAGGCTGGGGTTACGCCGCCCTCGCTCGATCCCGCCGATGTAGGTCAAGTCAAGGTCAGCTTCGAACGCCAACTTTTCTTGGGTTAGCCGACGCTGCTGGCGAATACGCCGGACATTCTTGCCAACGATGACGCGCCAATCCTGCATTGCCGGATGGAGCACCATCGGGCATATAGTCTCTAGGGACTATATTCCCTATTGAGCGAGAATCTGGGGTCGAAGCGAGGGCAACTTCCAACATCATCACTGGAACGAGGAACACCAAAGTGACTGAAGAGCTTTCTGCACCACCGCCGCTGCCGGATCTTGGGGCCGCTAGCCAGCCCGGGCCAAACGAGTGGCACTACGTCGTGAACGGCGCTCGGCGAGGCCCGACGACCGCTACGACCATCAAGGAGCTCCTGAACAAGAAAGAGATCGAGACCGACACGCAGGTCTGGCGGAAGGGTATGCCTGAATGGAAACCCCTCCGAGAGAGCGACCTCGGTGAACTTGTAGCTGCCGAGCCACCTGCCATTTCGTCGAAGCACATCGGCAACGGTTACGTCTGGACGCTAGCCTTCTTACCAATCGTCCTGGGGGTGATCGAGGCTATGGTGAGCGCCAGCAACCAGGACGCTGCGGCTCGCGCCGTAGCTTTCGGTATTCCGTACCATGCCAACCGGGGGCTGCCGTTCCAGGTGCCCGTTGTCATCAACAGCCTGCTCGGTTGGCTCGATGATCGCAGGTTGCAGCAAGCAGGCTATGGCTCTCGGACAACCCGAGTCACAGCGGTTTTACTCGCGCCGGTCTACCTGTTCCTGAGGGCAAAACGCTTGAAGCAACGCCCCTACTACGCGGTCGCGTGGATCATCAGCATGATTGTGGGATTTCTCATCTACGCGTCCGTTGAAGGATGAGGTGGAGCTCATCTGCTCCCCCATCCGCCTAAACGTAACTCACACCAGAGATCACAAATGATGAAATGGATTGCCCTGCTCTCAATTTTCTTGTGCTCATCGGCGTTTGCACAGACTCCGTCGCCCGATCCCATAGCGGTGATCCGTGCTCAAATAATGCAGCACTGGTTTCCGGCCCCGCAAGTCAACCTCAACTTTGCTGTCAGTTTCGACTTGGATCGAGACGGTAGGATTATCGCTCAACCGGTGGTCGCCGCAACAAGCTACGATCAAGGCGGCTCAGCTGAAAGCCTAAAATATGCCGTCCTGGGCGCGCAGCCGTTCCTTTTGCTTCGGCCGGAGGATTACGAGAGCTGGAAGCACGTTACGACCACCTTCACTCGCGCTGATAAAAACTCAACGGACATCTATGCCTTTACAAAAAGGGATATTCTGGGAGTAGCGACCGGCATGACTGCGGAAGCGGCAAAGGCCGCGATGGCTGAAAAAGGATGTAGCGTTTCGTCACCCAAGCCAACGATCCTAGAATGTACGAACAAGGGCAATAAGCTTGTCGCCCGAGTGACAGAGCACATGTCCCCCAACGTGGTGACAGTCATTTCCTACATCTTCCAATCTGGCGCACCGGCCCAAGAACTCGTCGGACTAATCTCCGCCCAATTTTATACCCGGCCATTTAACCGAATTTGGCACCTCAGCAACTCTTCAACGATGGAGCTTAATCAGTATTCTAGCGAACCGCGATCCGCAAATTCCCCCGTTCCGTCATGGGTGCTCACTATCAACGAGCCCCGGTTTTTGGACCAAGATCAGGATGCCCTCGCCGATAAGCAACGGGCTGCCGCTCCACCTCCAAAATTCTAATTGCGCTATTATCAAGGGAATTGGCACATGCGCATTCTGCTCACTTTAATCGTAGCCCTGCTATCCGGCACAGCCAACGCGGAACAATTCAAGATTCCGTGGAAGGGCGACTACGCGCACAACTCAGAACGCACTTGGTCGCGGGAGAACAAGGACGACTCCGGCTTCAGCAAGAACTTTCTCAACGGTGCGCCGGAGGAAGGCGGTGTTATTCAGAAGGATGGTGAGCTTTGGGTCGAGACCGTCGCGCCCGACAATACCGCTGGCCCGATCCCTTACGTCGTGCTGATGCACGGCTGCATGGGCATGTCAACGCTGACCAGTGCGTGGGCACACCACGTCGCCAAGGTACTCAACGCTGAGGGCGTGGGTGTGATGATCCTCGACAGCTTCACAAGCCGCAAGGTCGAGAAAAGCTGCGGCTACCCTGACCTGCATTGGGGGCGCCGCCGCGCCGATGATGCCTACTCTGCCCTCGATTATCTAGTCGAGAATAGGTTCGCGAAGCCCGACGAGGTTTACCTCATGGGGCAGAGCGGGGGCGGTACGGCGACTTTGGTGGCGATGACTAAGAAGGAAGCGGATCACAAGAACAAGTTCGCCGCGGGCTTTCCGGTCGTACCGCCCTGCTTTTACACTTCGGTTCGCTACGCGGATTTTTACGGTCCGATGGTGCTGTTCGTTGGTGAGAAGGACGATGCCAACGATCCGAAACAGTGTATCGAGCTTTTAAAGAAGAAGCGGCCGGTCCCCGTGCAGGTGATCGTCTACAAAGACGCCAATCACGGCTTCATGGAGGACTACAGGGCGCGCACGATGTATGGCTGGACCGATAGCCGTGGCAAGGTTCACAATTGGACCTTGAGCTACAATCCGAAGGCCGCGAGCAACATGATGGACTCCATCATCCGCGCAATCAAGAACAAGAGCTACGTGAGCGGCGTTGACTCCAGATGAGCATCTTGGTCGTCATCGAGGGTCTCCATGGGCCAAAGGGAAGAACCGTCGGGCGCAGACCAAATCTACGTTCTCGGCCCAGACAGTCATGGCCATCCACGCGGCGCTCGATTCAGTGTCCTGAGGGACAGCATCGTCTCCGCGGCTATGGACATGAACTGCCGCATCCTGATCCGACAGCCCCCCGAGGTGAGCGCGCTGGCTAGAAAACTGCCGCTGGGCTACGTACTCGGCACCGGGAAGACGGTTAGCCTGTTGATCCCGAGAATTGGATACGATCTTTACAGACGTATCTTGGAAGCGTCGCGCGCGGCCAGAATTGATGAAGAAACTAGAATTGCCGCTGCGATTTCGATGACTGTACATTGAGTTTTTTTGACCGGCAATTCGCAAAAAAGCATGACTTGGGAGCGCCCCAACAGCTACGACCGATTGCTAATGTTGAGACAGGTATTAGTAGAGGGGGGGCCGCGGTGGTTTCGGCTGTGCCTGACGCGGGCCACAAGCAAATGAGCCGTTGGATACGAGCTCTGGAATACATCTAGTCCCAAGATGTCCCGGCCACCAAGCTACGGCAATTTGCACGACTACACGATGGATTAGCCGGGTGCGCGCGGGCAGCCGTGGAGATTAAAAGGAAGCGGAGGCGGTCGCTTCGCGATTTTCCAACGGGCGATTGGACCGATTGAAGATGTGAAGCCATCACCAATAGAACTCAGTGCGGAGCAGGAGAGCTCCGCACTGGTTTCCGATACCGAGCCATCGTGACTCGACAGGCCGCATAGTTTTCTAAGCTAGATACTTTTCCCCGAAAGTCCGTCATATTCCCGGCTTCGTCGACCACGTCAATGCGCCCTTCTGACCTGTTGAATGACAGAAGCCATCATCTTTCCCCCGGTACTCAAGCAATCCTAGTGCGTGCATCCCGAAGAGACGAAGAACGTAATCGGTCACGTCGTTGATGGCCTCATCGTTACAATCCAGAATTTTGGAAAATTCGTCGATAAGCGTCGAGATCGCTAGTGGCGCCTCGATCCGCTCGAACTCGTCCGGTACTCCATGAGTCTTCACACCAATGCTCTTTTGGAGTTGATGCGAGGGTCGCCAGCGCCGCACTTTTCTCCTGCCGTACTTTTCGCCTCTGGCGATCCCGCGTGTTGCCAAGCTTCTGGTGATGAAATGCATCCTTTGAGGCTTCGGCAACTGCGCGAACTCGGGATCGTGCATTAATAGACTGTGATCGATAGTTCGGGCGATCTCAGCGATGATAGCGTCAAGCTTAACGTCCATTGAATGTCTCCTTGTTGGCCGCGACATCGCGGCTGGACAAGGTTGCTTTACAAGTTCGCCTTAGCGCAGCCCGCACGCGCTGACTTACTCGTCACGTTGATGAGGAGAGTCTCGCACTGCCTGATGCGTATCGCATGGGAAAGGTCAGGAGAGCAGGATTTAGCCGGTGGGTCTACGACTGACGAGAAAGACTCTGCTTCCCAGCTGAGAGGAGCAGTCGTGTCGTCCAGTTGGCACAATACAAATAGCCGAACATGACACGGCCATGCCTACAGTTTACATTATACACTGCACCACAACGATCTTCCGGCATTCGCTTTTGAGACATTTCATTAGGCGAAGCCATCCATTTGAGTCACGGACAGGTCCGTTACTCCCCACCCTGTCCGTGGCTGGGCCTTGCTCGCAGTGACGATCCGACAAGGCATTGATCGTTGTCCGCGACCAAAATCCGTTCAGGTGTTGGACAGGTCCTCCAGACGCTGAGGAGCGTTCTCTCAGCGCACTCTCAGCGCGGGAAGGAATTTGTCGTTACCGTGCCGGATCATCCGACCGAGGAAACCTTGTTGATCCTGAAGGATCGCGAGTTCAGCCTGATGGTGGAATGCCAAATCGTCGTGTTCCGTATCTGCATTGCCACGGCTATCGGTACATGGCCTTCGATTCTTGAAGCGTGACTTGAAGGTGTACGTGGCGGTGGTTATCAAGTCTTTGTCACTGGTCTTCTGAGGGGTGACGAAAACGGGTTGTTTAACGTCCTCGCTCTTCGGGTAATGACGGCGGAAGGTGCCGTCGACCAGGCCTTTCCCTCCTCCGCCGAAAAGAAAGTAGAGATGAGGACACCATCTGGGAGGCCGATCATCGTCATAGTGCTTTAAATCGTAATCGATGCCGCCCAGGACTACAGGCTCGCTTATTGGGCCTCGGGCGATTTGTTTACGTACGCGATCTTTGAGCATGCCATAGTTGAAGCCGCCGAGATGTCCCACGTCGAACAGATCTGGCGGTACAATGCTTACCGTAAACCAGAACTCTGGATCACGGGCCATGTATTCGGCCAGCGTTGAGCCCCACCAGCGACGAAAGGCGCGAAGGCAGACTGGACAGCCTGCTGAACGACATCTGAAGAAACCACACCCGTTAAGACGCTCGGCGAGGGCGCGGCCAGGCTCACCAAATTCGGGAAGAGCGCTCATCAAACGGCGGCGCCGATCGTGAGCTTCACTCAGCGTCTCGAACTTTTTCAGATGTTTTGCAGGATCGTAGTCTTCGTTGATATCGGCGGAGTAGAAGTTGAATTTCATGAAGATCTCAGGGGTGGTTCAAGAATAAGATCGCTGGAATCGATCCATCCGAGCGGCGCTAAATCGGACACAGCCAAGGTTCGCTTAAAGCGAACCTTGGCACGAGACCTCAGTCACCCCAATCGTCTTCGTTCTCCTCCTGCGCGCTCGAGCCGCTCAAGGCGGTGATGTCCTGAAACTCGATGGTCGGTTGCTCTCCAGTTGGGACACGAACGAAACCGATAATCTTGATCGCGGTGCTGTCGGCGAGATCGTCCAATTTCGCTCTGAGTTTTGGTGGCAGGGCAATCTGAACCTGCCTGTCAAACACGGGTTTTCTTTCTTTCCGGTGCCTTACGTCAAAATGATCCGCTTCGCCCTGCTCTGCAGTATTGGATCCGGGGGCGATAGGCGGTGATTTCCTGCGCGGGTCGTTAAGAGCCGCCAGCTGAGCAAGTTTCTGGATGCCGCCATGCTTCTGTAGGGCTTCAGGGATATTGTCGACCGAAACTCCAATTCGGTCGACTAGGTACCGAAGCGCGCGGGCCGCTTTTGAAGCCTTCTTGCGGGCCTCCTCCGACTTGGCGTCCGTGATGAAGATCATTGCGGCGTAAACGACGTCCGATTTTTGTCCAACGCTCTTCAGAAACTGATCCTTGCGCTCGCGGTCAGCCTCGATCGCCGTCGCAATGCTCATTGCGTCCGCGAACATCTGGTACAGAGCTAGCCGGTAGCGCTGATCAACGCGCCGGTATTCCTTCTTGATATGGTCAAGGCGGTCCAGCAGTTCATCGTATGAGTGCGGTGTAGCAACTAATTCTTGGGACATAGGCTCACGTCTCCTTACTTTGTGTAAGCAAAACGCCAGCCGGCACTTCGTCATCCGCGTAGCTTAGATGCTACTCGATTGATTAAATCCCAGATCGGAATCGCTTGTTGACGCGCCTCGCGCGTGACTGCGCTGCCACGAATTCAGCAATAGGCGCATCAAAGGTCTAACATGGAGCCCGGTATTGGACCGGCACACCCTGCTTCGTCCGCTTTCCGACCATTGAGCAATTTCGATGCTAGGACGAGCCCGGCATCGGCTTTTTGGTTGTAACGATCCTACAATATGCTGTCAATCGCATTTTTATGTGTTATGATCGGTCATGAGAGACCCGTTAGCGCCGCGTCTTCTGACCGCACAGGAATGTGCAATCCTGCTGCTGCGTCTGATTGAGCTTCGAAATCAGGAAGGTACGCCGACTAGTCGCGTACGTCTCTCTGATCTCACGTTGCGCCGCCTATGGGGGCGGCATCGCTTGGATAGAGAATTCGTGGAGGAAGTTCAGGAGTGGTTGTTCCGAGGTGGATGGACAATTTTCTTTGCCGGCTCCACGTATGCCGCCATCAAGACCTCAGCAGTGCTCAATTGGTCCCGCCTATCGTCGAAGCGATTGTTTGAGGAAGTAGGCACTGACGACTTGAGGTTCATCCAAAATGGCGACTTTGATTTCGCTCAGCATGCGCGCTTGCTTGCAAGTGAAGTTGATATTTACGATAGCGAGTGAGCGCGTGCGAGCTTCGTGACTGCCGAGCTTTTGATCTATTGATCCATGCTCGAAGCTAGCATATCTTACAGGTACACACGGTTTTATCCGGTGTTACGCTAGTTCTCCTCCACTCAGTCTGCGGACGAGTCACGTGAAACAATCGCCGCTGGTACCGGCGACTGGCACGTCAAAATGGAGTCGGAATCTGCTGACCGCGCGCGCAAAGCGCGTCTAACGGACGAACATTCGCCCGCTTCTGATCGTCGCACATATCGTGGAAGCACCAGTGCGGCTATCCGCTTATCAAACTCAACCATAACCCAGGACGTCGACTCGACGCCCTGCGGACACCTGGCGCCGAGATTGCTGAGCAGGCAGCAAGCAGCTGCTTACTGCAATCTATCGCCGAGCGCTTTTTCGTCTTGGGTGCGAGCTGGCAAGCTGCCTTCACCACTCGCCGGAACAACTCGCTGGGATCTCAAAGCTATCGACATCGCGTTAGATGCGATGAGTGGCCTGCAACCGAAACAAGAGACATCTGCCTTAGACCAATGGAGAGAAAGTCGTGCGCGTCGTTCTGAAAGGAGTTCATAAGGTCAAGGTGCCGCTCGCAAACGGCGAGATGAAAACCTACTATTATGCCTATCGCGGCGGTCCGCTGATCAAGGCCATCCCGGGCACCCCTGACTTTGTCCGGCAATATCAAGATGCACACGCGAACTTGCGCAAGCCCAACGCGAGGTCGTTCATGTCGATCATCATGCAATACAAGGCGGCGCCGGAGTTCAATAAGATCGCGGCGTCTACTCGCCGTGACTACCTGAGGTACATAAAGCTGATCGAGGAAGAATTCGGCGATTTGCCGATTGCTGCCCTCGCCGACCGTAGGATCCGCGGAGACTTCAAAAGCTGGCGAGACAAGTACGCAAATACGCCGCGTAAGGCTGATCTGGCCTGGACGGTATTGGCGCGCATCCTGTCTTTCGCGAAGGACCGAGGCATCATCACCACCAATCCATGTGAGCGCGGCGGCCGGCTCTACGTAGCAGACCGCAAGGACAAGATCTGGACTGAGCAAGACATTGCCGCTGTCTTCGCGGTCGCATCCAGCGAGATCCAGCTCGCGCTGATCTTGGCTTTGTGGAGTGGGCAACGGCAGGGAGACATGCTGCGACTGCCGTGGTCAGCCTACGAGAGCCCTTATATTCGCCTTCGGCAGTCGAAAGGCGGCCGGCGCGTCGCGATGCCCGCAGGAGGCCCTCTACGAGCCCTACTCGACACCACGGAGCGCCGAGGACCGCTCATCCTGACGAACACGCTCGGGCGGCCCTGGACGTCAGACGGCTTTCGGACGTCGTGGGCAAAGGCATGCGAACGAGCAGGCATCAGTGGCCTTACGTTTCACGACCTGAGAGGCACCGCCGTGGTTCGCTTGGCAATTGCCGGCGCGAGCGTACCGCAGATCGCGGCCGTGACTGGTCACTCGTTGAAGGACGTCGAGGCCATTCTCGATGCACACTATCTCGGCCGAGATATTCAGCTCGCCGAAGCTGCGGTGCTGAAGCTCGAAGCGCGAACAAAACTGTAAAATGGCCTGTAAAACGAGGCCACTTACTGTATCGCGATCAACGCTAAGTGTTTGATTTATATGGTGGGCGCACCAGGGCTCGAACCTGGGACCCGCTGATTAAGAGTCAGATTTTTTGCTGCCACATAGCGCCTAATGGCAAACGTAACCGCCGGTAACTCCTTGTTCTTTCATCTGTCTTGGTTACATAGCACTCCGCTGCTGCAACCTACAGCACGCGCTTTCGGAGTGCCAAATCGGTGCCACAGCATCAACCGCTGACCGACGTTTTGCTGAGAGCGGCGAAGCCGCCGGAGTGTGGTACGACTACCCTCTGGGACGGCACGCTCAAGCATTTCGGCATTCGGATCAGCAGCGGTGGAGCAAAATCCTTCATCGTTCTTTTGGGCTCAGGCCGACGTCAGGCGATCGGCCGATATCCGACCATCACTCTGGCGAAGGCGCGTGAAAAAGCCAAAGCAATCCTCGCCGAACGCACGCTTGGCAAGCATCGACCGAACTCCATTTCTTGGAAGAAGGCACTTGAACTGTATCTCGCCGAGGCAAAGACGAAGAACCGGCCACGCACATATAAAGAGTATGAACGCGCGTTGCGCCGATACTTCCCATTTGGCGACACCAAACTTGCCGATATCACTAAGCAGGACATTTCCGCAAAGCTGTCGCGGCTGAGTGACACGCCATCACAACAAAAGCACGCAGCCGTTTATCTCAAGACATTCTTCAATTGGGCGATCAACGAAGAATATCTCACAACCAATCACCTGCATTCATTCAAGCAGGGCAAGGCGAAACGCCGCAAGCGTGTTCTCAACGACGACGAGTTACGCGCGGTATGGTTTGCGGCGGATCAGGTCGACGGCCTGTTCGGCGTGATTGTAAAACTCGTCCTGCTCACCGGCCAGCGGCGCGGCGAAATTGCTGGACTCCTCGATACCTTCTTCTCTCACAATCAGCAAACTGTCACACTGCCCGGCTCGCTCACCAAGAACCACCTGGAGCACACCTTCCCGGTCGGACAAATGGCATCTGCCATCATTTCAAAGCAACTCACATCGGACGATCGGCGCAGGAGTGCCTTCCTCTTCCCTTCCCGCATTTCAGACGAGCGCCCATTTAACGGCTGGTCTAAGTGCAAGCGCGAACTCGATAAGCTGGCGAACATTGCGCCTTGGACGCTGCACGATCTTCGCCGGACGTTCCGCAGCGGACTGGGGCGGCTAGGTGTTCGGCCAGACATTGCCGAGCGACTGGTGAACCACGTCTCATCTCGCAGTGAGATGGAAGAGACCTACGATCTTTGGACCTACCTCCCGGAAATGCGGGAGGCGATGCAAAGATGGGAGTCCAACATGAACTCGTTAATCACCTCAGATTTTCCAACAGCGAATACAGCACGGGAGCGCACGCGGACAGCCTCAACCCTTGCTTACCAATCGGAGATTGGTAACGACATCTGGCCCACCTCGCAATTTTAGATCGTAGAACAGCGATCGATAAATCAGATACATAGCGTGTGGCGAGAGCTGTTTTTCGAACAGCAATATACTCGCCTCATTGACGAACGCTTCATCCAGGGCAATTGAGGAAAGATACTCCTCCCTCTCTGGGCCGGCCCTCTTACTTGCCACAAAATACAAGCAGATGCGAAATCCCAGTAGAAAGGCACATGTCTCATTGGGTCTTTCAAGAAAGACCCGTTGTCGAGCGGTGCCGACGAAACCTGTCCCCTCCCGAACAATAGAAATAACAATACGACGACGCAGCCAATAGACCAAAAAGCCCGCTTGCTTGAAGTGATCGGGTTCACCCCCACCCGAAATTTTCATATTCTGAATCTCGTTCAGCCATAGCTCGCGCGCTTCACGAATCCTTCTCTTTGAGAGCTGGATTGTACATCCGTGTTTGGTCGCTATGTCTGAGAAAGTATGGAAAATGGCTTCGCGGAACCAATCATCGCCGGACAAAACGGCTCCAGCGTCGTCCGGCCCGCCGCCCTTCAAACGATCAAAAAATTCAGGCTGAAAAGGAGAAAAGCTCATGCTCAACACTAAAAGAAATAGGTAGCCCTGTGGGCTACCTAAGAACTGAACTAGTCGTGCACGCCAATGCTCTCCGCAATCTCGATCTCTTTCTTCGTGAAAGGTTCGCGATCTCGATCCAACCTATTTTGTCCCCACTTGGGGACGATATTTTCAGTCTGAAAAGCTCGTGACGTTGGAGTGTCGTCATCGATAATGCCTGATGTCTTCTGATCTTCCATGAGGTTCCCCGTTGATGCGTCCGGTATTATAGTACCACGCAACAAACGCCGCGCGAATTCATGGGCACAACGCCGTGACACAGAATCAACGATTGCGCAACTATTGCGCGATTCGATTAAGTCGATGGCACCCGCATCGATCTCGAAGTGTTGCCAAAATGAAACGGAGCCGGTGCACCGCTGAATTTCTGCATGGCGCCCGATTGCCTCCGTTTAGGCAGCTTGCCATCAGCACAAAACAAGAACATTGTGCGGAAGTTCACGGATTGTTTTGATTCGGCCTGCAGTCTGTGCATCATGGCGCTGCAAAGTGATGCACTCTGATGCGCGACGGGATGAGCAAGAATCCGCGGACCACGGCGACCCTGACGGCCGAGCAAGGCCGCCTTCTGCGCCTTATGGCGGAGCGGCGGAAGGTCTCGGTCGCATGGCTCATCCGGCATGCAGTTGATCGCCTCATCGAAGACGAAAGCAAGGGCCTGCAGCTCACGTTGGATATGGCTCCGCAGGATCGGAAACAGCACTGATGCCGCAGACCCAGAAGCACAAGAAGCCGCTGCGAGCGTTTCGCTGCCTAGACTTGTTCGCGGGCGCGGGTGGCTTTTCCGAGGGCTTTCGCCAGGCTGGTTTCCGTACTATCGCGGCTACGGACATCGACCCGTCGGCCGGCGCTACGTATCTCCACAACCACCAGAAGCACGGCACGAAATTTGTGCTTGGCGACATATCTGAGCGAAGCATCAAAGAAGAACTATTTGATGCCGTCGAGGGCATCGAGCTTGATGCTGTGATCGGCGGGCCGCCCTGTCAGGGGTTCTCGCAGGTTCGCAATCATAATCGCCTCATCAACGATCCACGCAACAAGCTATACCGCCACTACGTGTCGGTGATCCGGACATTACGGCCGCGAACGTTCGTCATGGAAAACGTTCCCGGCCTTGAAAATCTCGGCGGCGGAACCGTGCGCGCCCAGATCCTTGAAGATCTCGCGATCGATAATGAGTATCGCGTTGAGTGCCGCGTGCTTGATGCCGCGGGGTTCGGCGTACCGCAGAACCGGCTACGCATTCTCTTTATCGGCGTTCGCCGAGACTTGGAGCTTGCACCGCATTTTCCTGAAAGTCAGTTTCTTGGGTCGCTTCCCTTCTTGGAGCGCAGGCCAAGCGGTGAGCGGTGGAAGTATCGCCACGGCAAATCTTCTGAGACAGTTCGATCCTTAGCGAAACTCCTTGACCCCAATAACTCGCAGCTTGTCACCGTTGAACAAGCGATCGGTGATTTGGATTGGCTTACTCCGAACAAGAAGCTCGTCCGGAAACCTTCAAACGAAGCTATCGAATATCAGTCCAAGGCACTCTCCGCGTATCAAAAGGCACGCCGTGCCGGATCGAATGAACTCTTCAATGCCGATGTGCCCTCTATCCGAGAGGACACCGTGCTTCGGCTGCGCTCCATTCCCCAAGGGGGCAACTTTCGGGACCTCCCCGAGCACCTAGCCTTACGGTATCTGTCGGAAAAGAAATGGGGGCCCGAGCTTGGACGCGATACGCTTAGCCGAAAGTATTTCTTTGCGTACCGGAAGCTATACCCACAGCATTTCAGCTGGACCCTAAATACGAAGGCTGACTGCGTGTTCCACTACGGAAAGCCTCGGGCACTCACCGTGCGCGAGTTTGCGCGCCTTCATTCCTTTGACGATACCTATCATTTTCTTGCGGGTGACCGACACAGCAGGTACAGGCAAGTTGGAAACGCAGTACCACCACTTTTCGCCAAAGCGATCGGCGAAACTCTCGCCGCCATTCTCGCGCAAGCGGACAAGGCGAAGCAGCTAGCATTGGCGCTCTAGTTATTGTTCGCCAAAACGGCCGCGCATCTCGACTAAAAAATTGTCGAGCGATCGCAGTTTACCCGTACCAACCCAAGGCTCGATTTCTTTAAACCTATCCCCGTGCGTTTCGCGCAGCAACGGGAGACAGATGTGGTACACGTTGTGGAAAATGTATCCGCCACGGTCGCGGCCCGGCTCCGCGTTTACGACATTCTTTAAACGGGCAATATCGAACTCATTCGTAATCAACGCGTACGTCAGCTCTGTTGTTTGAGTCTTGTTCATTTGGAATGAATTGTATTCCGACTGAAATTGAGTTTCGCGATCCTGACGCATCGACCACTTCGCGGTTGCGATAACGTGCGTTATGTCGCCCTCAACAATGGCAATATCAGGATGCGGTTCGCGCTTGCGTGGATCACCCTTGTTCCGCGGAGGCGCACGCCGGAAGCCGGGCAAACCAGACACTGGCGTACGAAGCGGCAATTTCTCCAACGGAATTTGTGACACGCGCTGCAACAGAATTAGCAACAGATCTTCAAAGCCTTCACCGAGCGCATTCTTCCTTTTATTACCCAGCGTGAAGAAATCGCGGCTCTGCACCTCGATCATGCGCGCGAGTACAAGCGCACGATCGTCCTTGATACCTTCGCCGCATAGTTGCGCTTGGATTGCGGAGATGAGTTCCGATTCCGTTTCGCTATCGATCTCCCCGTCCTCTTCTTCGCGGCGTTTGAGTTCGGCAACGCAACCTTTGAAGAGGATATCGATGCGTGCAGGAAGTTCCTTTTGAGAAATGTTCCAGCGCTTACAAAGCAGCTCTGTAAAGCGCACCGCACGAGCATGGAAGACACCACCGGATTGCATGTGGTTGGAGTCGTAAATGTGAGCAAGTCCGGCGCCGACGTTCATCCAAAGTAGGCACCGGTAAACATGCTCCCACGCGTTGGCTTCGTTTACCGCGCCAGCTCCCGCGAAATATTCTTCCAGGACGCGCATGCGCGTCCCCTGCCCAAATGGTGTATCTTTGGCCAACCTGCACTGCCCCCGCTTCCACCGTCCGAATCGCAATCCAGCCGCAACCTATGATTACTCTTTCGGGCGTGAGAATCGAGTCATTGAATCACGATGGACCATCTAACCCCTGAAGCACGCAGCAGAAATATGGCTCGCATACCTAGCCGGGACACAGCTCCCGAGCTTGTTGTGCGCAAGTTTCTTCATGCACATGGCTTGCGCTACCGCCTTCATCGCCGCGATCTTCCGGGCAAACCGGACTTAGTTTTCAGTGGCCGTCGAGCAGTCCTGTTCGTACATGGTTGCTTTTGGCACGGATGCCCCAAGTGCATCGACGGAACCCGCAAGGTGAAATCAAACCAGGCCTACTGGAATCCGAAAATCGCGGGGAACCGCGAGCGCGACGCGCGACATGCTGCGACATTGCAGGCCAGCGGCTGGAAGATCTTTACTGTTTGGGAATGCGAGACCGTAGACTCCCAACAACTCCATCGGCTCGCTAAGAAAATAATGAGGATGCCGCTGGCTCCGCGCTCCTAACAGCATGGGGATAACCGGCATGGTCACGCGTGCTCCGCGTTATCATCAACCCATGGAAAACATCGATATGTCGCGACAAGCCGCGACCAGCGACGACAGCGAATTTACTCTAACAATCGAAGACGCTCTCGCCCTCTACGCCGCAGCCGGCATCCCCCGCACTCCCCGAAGCATTCAGAGATACTGCGCAAAACAACACCTTTCGTCGCGTCTCATCGAAACAGAGTTTGGAGAAAAATATCTCATAACACGCGCATCAGTCGAGAAACACATTGCGTACATAAAGGAAGTAATGGCAGCGACCAGTCGTGACTTGTCGCGACCAGTCGCGACAAACACTGCCATGGAAAATACGGACGACATGCCGCGACAAGAGGGGTCGACAAAGGGCGACGAGCCACGACAAGTATCGACAACTGTCGCCGCCGAAAATAAAGACGACATGCAGCGACAAGAGCCAGCGACAACCGTCGACCAATCGCGACAGGTCACGACAGCACCGACAGGCGACGACAAGTATATGTCGCTGCTCGAAAGAGAGAATGATTTCTTACGTGCTCAGATCGACGTTAAGGACAAGCAGATTGGCGAGTTGACCGAACGCAATCGCGAAACGAATGTCCTCGTCGGCGGATTGCAGAATCTGCTCCGCCCATTGTTGGGCAAATCGAGCGAACGTCGGAACGGCGCGCCCGATGACAATCTACGCACTGACAGTCCACAGCGATAAGCAGGAGCTCGTCTCTTTTCGTGTCATAATTCAATAGCACGTATGGAGACAACACAAAGCGACGACAACCTAAAAACGATTGAGACCGAAGCAGTATACCTCGAAAATACTTTGCTTCGTGTGTTCGGTGTCTTGTTCTGCCACGATCCAAAACGCGCTCGCGGCCGAACCGGCACAATCGAAATCAATCGAGGTGTCACCGAAAAGCACATCACCGTGCGACTCGATCCAGAGTACGCCCAACCGGGTCCATTCGCACACAAAGTCGCGATGGCCGTTATACGGAAACAGTCGCGGTTTGGATCTCCAGCTCAGAAGCAAATATCATTCTCACAACGTGAACTAATGAGATTGACTGGACGCAAAACATGGGGAGGCCGCGATAGCGAAGAATTAATTCGAGCACTGCGACAGATCCAGTACGCACACATTCTAGCGAAATTTAAGAAAGATGATCGATTCGTCGAGCACGACTTCAGTATTTTTAATGAAGTGATGATTGAACGGCGCAATTCCGCGACGGACCCGATTGCGGCTTGCACAGTGATTGTCGCCGATCCAATTATTCAATCCTTAAATGACCACCATTTTACCTGCCTGAACCACGTGCTGATGCAGCAGCTTAGTTCAGTCGCAAGCGCATTCTATATGCGGCTCTTCTATCATTTCTCCATCCCTTTCGATGGCAAGCATTTGAACCGCGTGTCATTCAAGAAACGCTATGATGACATTTGCCTTGAATGGTTGGGTGGTCTGACCGTCCTCAAATATCGATCTGACATCCGCGACCAACTTAGCGGACATCTCGACCACCTTGTGGAAGTTGGCTTTTTGCGGTCTTACGATATTAGCCCAGCGGAAACCCGCGAAGGCTTTGTAGTAGAATTCCGGCCGGGAACTAGGTTCGCATCGGACTACCAAACATTCTATGTGCGTCGCCGCCAGGGCGATTTCCAATTCAATTTTCATGATGAGAACCAGGCGATGGGGGAGCCTCACCAAGTCGCGTATCTGTTCGTTGAAAAGCGAACGGGTCAAAAGCGTGAGGGCATTCCGTATGTCTCATCCAGGGATGTAGAGACGGCGAAAGAATTGCTTCGATCTGTTCCCCTGGACCAGATCGGGGATTTCCTCGACTTTGCATTATCGGAGGCCCGCAGGACCCGCTTCGACCTGCAAACTCTCGGTGGCGTCAAGCAGTACCTCAATAGTTACTTCCAAGCCTCTGATCGTCGGGCGAGCGAGAAAGCCAAGGCGTTGGCTAAACTGGCTCAAGAGGCAGAAGAACAACTTAAATCTGATTATGCCGCATACCTGCGGACGGCCGCGGGAAAGCTACTTGAGAGCCGCCCAGCTCATGAGAGGGCCGCGATCGAGGATCTAGCCCGCACCAAAGCACGTCCGCCCGTTGGAGGCACAGGCTTTCTTTCAAACACACTATATGAGCTTGAGCGGACCCGTCTGACCATTGATCGTTACCCGGGCAACGTTCTCTCATTTGACGAGTGGAAAGAACGCGCCGCTTGCTAGAATCATAACGCGAGAGGTGAGGGGTTTGACCGGAATAGTGGGGGGTTTGAACGCAGAGACCGGGGGGTTTGACCGGAGAGAATGGGGGGTTTGACCGGAATATCTCAGGTCAAAATGTGCATTTCATCAAGTAGCGTAAGGGTTTTTCGGCCCTAGCAACTTTCCCCTATATATTCCTATAGATTCTTACACACAGGTGTTTCGCTCATTCTTTTGAATGGAAAAACCAGCGCGACACAACACATTCGCAAAGCTGTCAATAGTCCACCTATTCAAAGTCGGGTTTGATCTGAAACTCACGAAAGTTCGGCGCAAAGTTCACCCCGCCCAAACCAAAATATGGCTCTGTTGAGCCACAAAATGCTTATAGCGTCGCAAATCAGATATTGTCCGACGCTTATATGGCTCTGTTGAAGCCATTTCCCTGCCCGCTGATAGCGCAGTATTTGACAGATTCCAAATCTGTGATTCAATTATGGCAGACGCGCTCCTGCGTTCGACGGGGTGGCCGATCAAACCGATCAGCCATCACCCGAGCAACAGGAGCAGTCCCATGAACACCGATATCATCACCGAAGACCGTGTTATCACCATCGACTACGGCATGTCCGTCGACGACATGATCGACGCTGGCGCGTACTACTCATCAGCCGGCTATATCACAGCGAAGAGATTTCCCGTTCAAGGCGAAGGCGTCGTGCAGTACCAAGCCAAAATCTTCCACTTCGACCGGCGTATCTCCTCGGAGGACGCGGTTGCGGCCATCAAAGCGGATGACCGGCAGAATCCCTGGGCACCGGCGAAGATTGAAGGCCTCCTTGCCTACGGCGCCAAGAACACTGAAGAGCAGCGTCAGTACCCCATCGTAGGCCTTGGTTCGGTCGTGAAGGTCCGCGGCGATCACAGCGTGCCGTGCCTCTACCGGTACGATGCCGAGCGCAGCCTCGACCTCGGTTTGTGGAACGACAGCTGGGATGGCTTCTGCCGTTTCCTCGCCGTTCGCAAGCTGTCCTCGGCTGCTTGAGCACTCGACCCCCGGAAACTTTGGTCCTTCCTTTCCCGGCGCATGCCCCATGTATGCGCCGGTTTTGTTTTATCCACGGGTCCTGCGCGCACCACTTCATGGAAAGAAATGCAAGCCATGATATACTCAACAGCATGACTACGAAGACTTTGGAACTAGCTATGAGCAAGGCCTCCGCGCTGCCCGAAGCAGCCCAGGAGAAAATTGGCCGTGATGTTCTTGAGAGTGTCGAAACATTGGCTCGCCTTCGGGCCGAGGCCGAAATTGGCATCCGAGAACTCGACGCCGGCCTTGGAGGAGAACTCCATATGGAGGATGTTATCAAACAAGCTCGCCAGGAGTATGGCCCCCGCTAAGCGGCTACTCTGGTCTCCTTCCTCGCGGCGAGACCTCATCGAAATCTACGGCTATTTCGCGCGCGTCGCGTCGGACGAAGTTGGAGAAAAGGTGCTTTTTGAGATTGAAACTACAGTTGAACGGCTAAAGACCAACCCTCTCATGGGGACACCGCGTTTCGAGATACTTCCCAATCTCCGTGCCACCTACGCGCACCCCTACACCATCCTCTATCGCGTTACGAACGAGGAAGTGGAGATCGCTCGTATTGTTCACGAGCGGCGCGAGCCCTTTTCAGCCGATAATACTCCTGAACGAATGGGGCTCTAGTGAACGACTTTGTCCCTGCGTTATCGAGCGTCCCCTGCGGGCCGGGCTCTCGTGAACGGAGCCGCGATATGTCTCCGCCTTCGGCTTCGATCCCTGACGCCCAATCAAACAGGCGTCATGGTATACTTTTCATATGAGCAAACGCCTACAGCGCGCCATCGCTAAGCTGGAACGGCTACCTAAGGGCCTCCAGGAGGAGGCGGCTACGTTTCTTCTGGCATATGTTGATGAGACCCCCACAACATCCGAGCGCATCTCAATCGACGAGGCCCGTGAAGCCTACGCGAATGGTGACTTCGCAACCCTTGCCACATGGAAGCTAGAGTTGGGACTTTAGCGTCTCGCGCCTTATTGTGCAGTGCATGAGTACACCATGTTCATATTGCTACTTCCGGTAGACCGGCTACACTTCCCTCTCGGCCGGTAACCCCCGCCGTCATGACGGCTCCAACTTTGGAGACGAACATGACTGGCAAGGAAATCGTAGACCACCGGGGCCTTCGCGCTTTGGGCGTAAGGTATTGCAAAGTTCACTTGATGAGGCTGGAGGAAAAGGGCGAGTTTCCATTGAGCTTCAAACTCGGGGAGCACCCCAATTCACCGCGCGTCTGGTGGCTTAGTGAGATCTTTGTCTGGCTGGAAGCCCGAGCTGCTACGAGACAGCCGAAGCTCTGAATAGGAGCAGGGGCGCGGCGTCCAAACCGCGCCCCTTTCCTATCAGTTACTGTCTCAGTTTTTCCACAACTACGCCGACAAGCAGAGTGACAAACCAACAACCTACTGCTTGTCAGAGGCTATCGGCCAAATTTCCCTTACGGGACATACATTTCCGCCACTTGTCCGCTTCGGCTACCGCCTCGACTAAATCCCTTTCTGCTCTTCTTCTCTCATAACGCTACGCGCGCTAGCGCGCGCTCCGCTAAAAGACAACTACCGTGTCTTTTTATGTTCGAAGAAAGAGCCAAGCCACTCGCTCACGCTCGGGAGAAACGGATTTAGTCGAGGCGCAAAGCGCCCAGACGGACAAAGTGGCGGACAGTTTCCAACGCTTCACGTTACAATGACAGTGGACCGGTTCTTTCGTGCTGTAACGTCGCAGCGCCCGACTCCGAGCCGCGCCTACACCATCCGGCAACGCTTTGGGCTGGCGTTGCGACTTCACACCATGAACCGTTTGCTGATCGGCGCAGCCGACAAAACAAATCTGCTTCTGCAGATCTTGCAACACGAAACGTCGGTCACCGTGATTGACCCGATCGGCGATTTCGCCAGGGCGGCCGCCAACCAACTGCCCCCTGCCTTCACGCAGCGCGCCTTGTACTTTGACCCAGCCGATATGGCGCGGCCGGTCGGCCTCAATGTGTTGGAAAACGTACCGCCGGATGACCGGCATCGCGTAACTGAGCAGCTGTGCGCTTACTTCGAAGCGATGTGGCCCAACGGTTGGGGAGCGCAATCAAACTATATTCTTGCAAACTGCCTGCGGCTGCTTTTGGACAGCAACGAAACATTACTCGGCGCCATCAAACTCCTCACCGATCCGTCTTTCAGTGAACAGCTCCTCCGCCAGTGCAAAGATCCCGTGGTCAAAGCTAACTGGGAGGTCATTAACAACTGGGATCAAAGGCAGCGGCTGGCCGCGCTCGCTCCCTTACAAAACAAGCTTGGCACGCTGCTCATGTCTCCGATGATACGCAACATCGTCGGCCAAGCGCACACCACATTTTCAAATAAGACCAAGGTCATTATCGCGAATCTAGACCGGGCCAAATTGGGAGATATTACTGCCCGCCTCTTAGGCGGCCTTCTCATCACCCACAGTACCGGGCATGTCCTCATCAACGACTACGGGTTCTTCTCTGCCCCTCTGCCGCTTCCACAGAACCGCTTTACCGTCGCCGTCAATTTTTTGGACGAGTTACCGCAGAAGCTTCGTGGTGACGTGCTCAGCATAGAGCAGAAGTTTGTCTTCAAAACCCACAAGAAAGATGCCGACGAGCTATCCTTCTACGTCGGCTTACTAAACCCACGAATGATCGTGGACCTCGACTCTAGCGAGGTACGTACGGCACAAGGCCTCTTTAATCCTGAGCGGCCCCCCTCATTAAATCGCTTAAAGGCCTTGAAAAGGCGTACGGTTGCCTGCCATACTCGGACTCGCTCAAAGGTTGAGCTCGATATTTTAACGCATTTGAAAACCAATGGCTCGTAAGAACCCCGACTGGAGCGTCTGGCTGGCCGATGTGTGGCATTGGGCACGGCAACCACCCGGCCTTTACCTCGTTATTACAAGCTTTCTAGTGTGCGGCTTGCTGTATGCATTTGCCGGTCCTCCAACGCGTCAGTACGTAATTCCCCAAAGTGAGATTGATCGCATTAAGAGGATAATGGCAGAACCGCCAGTCCCCCTCACAGCGTTGGAGCCGAATACTCAGCCGCAGTGTCCATCTTCTTCCGTCTACGAAACACGCGTCGGTGGTTGCGTTGCCACGGTGCCGGGCAGCTTTAACAATTGTCCCCGTGATCATATTTTTGTTAGAGCCTATGGTGCCTGCGCTCATCTCTCGACTTGGAAGGGCCAATGGTACCTCCAGCCGGGTGAGATAATCACTCTGTCAGGTCTTCGGCGAACCACCATCTCCGTAAGACAGGGCGACGCCTCCTACAGTGACGATTTCACGCACGAGGCTCACTTCGTGTCGCAAGGCAATGTAGTTTCCACCTTTTCCGCGACAACATTTAGAGCCAGCACCTTTACCCGCATAACCGTTAGTTTCGAATGAAGCACAAGATAGAGCATCGCAAATCTATCTTTCGCACCGGCACAAACGTGTTTGTGCATTTAGAATTCACCGATACCGAGCGTCGACTCATCCGTGACAACAACATGGAAGCGGTGACGATAGTTGAGCAAGAGCCGACTTACCAGATCGTCGAAAACGATAAGGGCAAAAAAGAGAAAGTCGAAGAAGACAACAATATCTACTTCCGCGACCTCTACCGCCGCCGCACGAGCTGGCACTGCGATAGCGTAATTGAAGCACAGGATTTCCATAAAAAGATATTTGAAGGCCTCAAGCAATTTAACGCATACCTTGAAGCCAACATGTCGCCGGTTGAGGATACCGAAGGCGACTTGCTCGATAAGCCCAAAGACTTTTCGCTCGAAATTATCCCGGATTACATGTGGTCGCAGCACGTTTACGTACTAGCGGAAAGCGGCGGCGGCAAAACGCAGCTACTTCAAACCATCTACGCCAAGCAGATGGAGCAAACACAAAAGCCTGGCTTTATCGTACTCGACAGCCAGGGGCAGATGTTACACATCATCAAGGCGCGATTCCCCAACGCGATAATGATCGACCCGGTCGTCAATCCCATTAGCTTAGACCTGTTTAATCCCGGCCTGTTCGACGCCAGCACAACCTACACCATCATCGATACATTCAAATATCTGTTCGAAGCCGGCCAACAACCGCTGACTGGCAGACAGCAGACCGCCTTTACGTACGGTATTGCTCTAATGCTACTTGGCTATCCCAAAGCATTCGGCCGGACAGCGTCCATCGAAGACTTCGAAGAATATTTGATCGGCCGAAAGAAAGGCATGGAATTGCCACCTAGCGCCCACAAGGCGGCTGACACCATGCAAGAGGAAATGCGCAATTGGTACTTCAACCAGTATGCGGGTTTCCAATCGACCCACGGCGAGATACTGCAGCGCCTTAACAATATCTGCGGCCCCTACACTCCCCTGCGTCCTCTGTTTAAGAAACAGCACGACACCATCAACCTCTACGATGCCATCGAAAATGGACGGACTATCTTAGTCAATACCAACTACGAGAAGCTTGGCCGCTACGCCTCTTCATTCTTCGGCCGTTTTTTCCTCAAACTTCTCGACAAGAACATCGCTCATCGCAGTGTGCGAAGCCCTCAAGTCATCCTGATGATCGATGAAGTGCAGGAGTACTTAGACGGCGCAGTCATCACGCCATTTACCGACCAAGCACGCAAGCGTAACTTTAGCTGCATTTTCGCCCATCAACGATTGAGCCAATTTGCCGACCCTTCTCTTAGAGATGCCCTGATGGGCGTGGGCACCCTCATTGCCACGAACGTCAACGACAACGACGTGCGCGAGATAAGCAATCGCTTTCGCGTGGAGCTGGACCAGGTACGCGCATGGCGTCCCCAGTACCGCAAGGAAGGCCACCCCGCCTATGCCGATTTTGGATATTTCATTAAGGGCAAGCATCAGGCTGACAGCTTTCGCCTGAAATACGGCCAGCTCGAGGATCTACCAAAGAGGCCTAGCCGCGTGAACGAGGAGCGCCAACAGGCGGATGGTGAACGAGCCCAAAGCCACCCCAGCAGTGACGCGCCCATTGACGATAGCAAGTATGACGAGCGCTTCGATCTCGAAGAAACGATCACGGTAAGTCCGACTAAGGCCAAGGCGGGTTACGTCCATACCGTCAAGTGTCCCAACGGCCAAACACAGACAATAAGTATCGACCATCAAACCAAGGACGGCACCCGGTTCTGCTTTAAAGGAATGTCTCACATCCGCCGTCCCGATGGCAGGAAGGGCAACTTCTGGGTCCAGGTCAACATTCCACACCCCGCCCAAGAAGATGTGGAAGATTTTTAACGCGTGCTAAAGTTAGCACATAGCGAACGTGCGAACATGGCGGCCTTATGCGTCTGAATGTTCTGCCGTATCTTCCACACTATGGAAGCGTACAACCTCGACACCTTTAAAGCGCTCGATCGCTACCGTTATCTGCGGAGCAACTTTATTGCTGCCTATCATGGCGGCTCAACGCAGCATCGCAAGCGTGATCTTGGCCTCCTGCGGCGCCGCGGTTACATCGCCGCACCTGAGCAGCAAAAGAACTCGGCCAACTACCGTTATTCCCCGCGCGTCTACGAGCTGGCCTCAAAAGGCAAGATCGAACTGCTAGCACACGGCACCACGCCGACGAATTGGCGCGAGTCGCGGCAGTTCTGGCACCAACTGATGATCGCCGACGTTGTCATGTCATTTGAGATAGCGTGCAAGCAGCGCGGCCTTCGCTTCCGGCACCGAACCGAAATCATCGGCGCCAAGCCCCTTCAATTTCAATCTTCTATCTCGCGTCAATTTGTAAAGCACGTGGAGCACTACGAGGGTGCGCTCCAGCCTGACGAGCTGTTCGCCATCAATAACACCTACTTCGTCCTGGAGGCTGACCGACAGCACGAGCCCATATCCCGGCCGACGCTCACGGCATCGAGCTATCTGCGGAAGATCCTACAGTACCGCGCGGTGCTGAAATCTGGGAGCTACAAAGACCTGATCCCGAACATTGTGGTAATCAACATCACAACCAGTCCCACACACGCGAAGAATATCCAGACCTTCATGTTGGAGGAACTTCGCATGTCTTCTTCCGCCCTGCTCTTCAAGGGCATTGAAATCTTGGGTTCGCGGGACAGCTACCCGCAGCCCTTGATACACCTGCTCGATGAGCCGTTTCAGCGAGTGGGGCACCCTGACTTCATCATCTCGAAGGAGGCTTAATGGAAATTGACATAGAACGAGCTAAGGAGTTGATCGCCCAACGCGAGGAAATTGACGCGGAGCTGACTGCCCTCTTTACCGGAGAGAAGAAGAAGCGATCACCGGTAAAATGCAGCAACTGCGACAAGGAAGGCCACACCGCTCGGAACTGTCCGAACAAGATCCCGCCGACTACCCTATGAGAGAAAGACCCCAAGAGATTGGGGCCTTTTTTGTTTTGGTCCTCATCGACCTCGTGTACGAAGCGGGGAACAAGTATGAGCGATCCGTTCCAGTTCGCCATCACGCGGGCAACGTTTCATTGGGCGGCGTCCCAGGACTTAACTATAACCATCGCCAGCGCATTTCATGCACGGCCCCGACCGCTATCGGAAACTGCTCAGCGGGCAGACGTGTTCATTTCAACGAACAGGATTCTGTCGGGAGAAACTTTGCGCGAACCCACTCATTCAAGATTTTGTCTTCACCGGTCTTCCACGCCTGGATAAAATTGGCCTTGACGAGCGCGCGCCATGCGCCATCGCCATTCGGAGCTTTGAGGTCTGAGGCGTTGGTGCATGAAGCATAAGCGTCGCGATGCATGTCGGTGATCCGCCCGTAATTCTTTACCGAGGCGACGTTAGCACGAAGGTATTCTTCCAGTTCGATCTCGGTTGGCTGCGCGAGCGCCTTGCAGCCATCTTTTAGGCTGGCCCGCCAAGAAGTCCTATCCCGTCCAACGAGGCGGACCGTTACGCCGTCACGAAAGCTGAATAGGACGTCTTCATCTTTCGTCTTCCTACAAATCGGGTCCCAGCGTTCTTCAGCGCCATAGCCTTCACTTTTTGGCTCGGTAATAAGTCCGGACACGACGAACTGCGCGCCGTTGCTCTCAAGAATGTGCGTCAATGTCGTATCGGCGCATTCCTGCAACCGTGTGTCCGGCACGCTACGTCTGCAGGCCTGGAACACAGTCGCGGCAACCATCTCAGCGCTCGGGAGCAAGACGAGTGCCCGCGCATTCACCGAAACCTTTGTCCTTCCAACGGAGCTCGTGTAAGACTTTTCCGGCCTGCAATCCTGCACGCGCAGACCATGATAGTCAGCCAGTACATCGTTCCAGTAAGTTGAATCGGGTTTCACGTCTTCGCAGTGCTGCCCGACGTAGCGTTTCTCTTTTCCGTCAGTCGCCACAAAGCTGGCCGTCGCCCTCCCGCGCAAGTTTGATAGTATTTCGGCCTCGGATTGTGCGCGCGCCTGCGGACAGAGCGAAGCAAGCAGAGTCATACCGACGAACGCGGTTCGGCAGGCGACCTGAGGCGTCGCCAACCGTATCCTGGAGTCAGGCATGGCTTTCACTTTCCGAACTGCTTGTCGAAGCTGGATTGGTCGCCCGGGAACCAGCTCATATCGACATACAACCTTCCGGCCCCGCAACTGGCGGCGGCTGGGCCGACAGCACCACTTTCGGAGAACTGCCAGATGTGCTTGTCGTTGTACTGGCCGCCCGTAGCGCCATAGCTTGCACCCTTCGGCAATGCAGGCATTCGGAATGGTTTTGCTTGAAAGATGGTGTTCCAGCTCTGTTGCTTTTTGGGGTAAAGCGATAGCCAATACTTGTATTTGGCGCTGATGACCGCGGTAGCAGTTGGCTGGTGCTCCTCCATCCAGCCTTTCCGGGTGTAGATCATCGGCCGCACCCCCGTGGCCGTCTCGACCTTTTCGAGCCACGTTATCAGGATCTTTAGGGAGCTGTCGGCGTCTCGGAGGTCCCAATCATCCTCGCACTTACTGCCACTCTTGCAAACGACATGGCTGTCCTCGAAATCGACGACAATTGGCATGCGCGGCTTATCGGCGGAACTGATTAAAGTGTACTGCTCAAGAAAGTTGTCAGCCTGCGCGTTCCCGCTTTCCTCAGCGGGGCGGTTCGCGCTGCCATCCGCGCTGACTTCGGGACGAAGGAAATGATATGCACCGATGTGAAGGTCGGGGCGCGCGGCGCGCAACGCCTTCCAGTGCGCTTCGAATTTCGGATCCTTGTAACTCTTCTTGAACGTACTGCTGCTTCCGTCAGATGCTTTCAGCCAGACGAACTTGACGTTTTCCGAGAGCTTCTTGTAATCGAGGCCGGTACAAGAACAATCCTCCTTGCGCGTCGTTTCGTTGAAACATTGCGGATCGTAGTGCGATAGGTTCAACCCATAGATGCCTTTTGTCTCATCCTTGGCCGCGCTATCGAGAGTGAAGACCTCCACAAAATCCTCTACAGCACCAATACCGCCGGTGAGCGCGCGCTCGGCGCGCTCGGCATGAGCCGCCGGAGGCTCCTCTGCCTGAAAGACATCGGCACGGGCAATTGATTGCTCGGAAATCATGGCACAGGCGATGATCGCCAATAGCGGAGCCTGATACGCTGTTCGCCGGTTCATTTAGCCTCCCATGTATATTTGCATGAATAGTTCGATCCGCCTTTGCATAACGGGTCGGGTTGATATTTTCTGGTTAAGATCACCGCACTATCATCCGCGTCGTGGTGCCAGCCTGTAACTTTAGAGTACAGGCTGCACTCGTGGGTTTCCGGCTTCCATTGTGCTGCGAGACACGTCAGATCAGATCGGCAACTGTTGCGGCACGCATTCACCGTGCTCGCTGCCGCGGATTTCTTATCACCAAAGAGGGCGTTGCCGCTTTTTCTATCTTCAGTGCAGAACCTGTCGCACTCTTCCACTTGCTTGGGCGCCAGCGGAATCATCGCCGGCAGCGCCGCTTTTCCTTTTTCTCTGGCGATTCCCACAATCGAATACGGATCGAAAAACAACAACACATCCGCAGACGAGAAAGGCGTCTGCGCAACCTTTCCGGCGACAGTTACCAAATGACCTTTGAGAAAGCATTTGCGATGTAGCTTGTCGTAACTGAAGCCCTTGCATTGGACACGACCATCGGCGCGGCGCACGCACGCGTCGGCGCACGCATCCAGGGTATTGGCGTCCTCGCTATAAAAGTTGTATCCGTCGAAATCACGGTTGTCCGCCAGGATAAACCCGTCCAAAATAGTCTTCGGAGGCTGCGGCCGTTTTCCGGCCTGCTCCCAACCATTGATGACCGTTTGAAGGCGTTCTTCCATGGGTGGATAGCAGCCACCACTTGCTTTCAGATTGTTTAGGTATGGCGTTGCTACGATGGCTCTTAGGGCGGCTGTGGCATCGCTTCCTTGGGCGCCGAGCGTTCCCAGCAGAAATCCAGCCCAGTAATCGGCGGCTCTCTCGGCGTCCGCGCGCAAGATTCGACCTGACGGCGTTTCGCAGCTCAACTCCAGCTCTCGCGTGGCGTGCCCCAAGGTGACATGGGCAAGCTCGTGGCTGATGAAAAACATCCACTTCCAGTAGTCGTCGCTTCCAACCTGCGCCTCGCGTACCAAATCGATGAACAGCTGGTGCACCGCGATTGCCGGTTGTCCGGTTCCCGCGCAGACCGTCGAACCCGGAGTGCTGTCGTCATCATCCACAACGGCTATTCTGAGAGGACGAAACGCGGGCATGTGCGGGCTCAGGAGGCTATAAACCGTTCTGATTTCCCGCTCCTTCGGAGAAAGAACTGCGCCCGGTTTAGGCTGGCTCGGCACTTCAATAGCTTTCTGGCAACTCGACGTAGGCACGTCGGCGTACGCAGGCATTGAAAAGCAACAGAACGAGACAGCGAGCAATGTCGTCACGCTGAAATGCAATGTCAACAAACGCTCCATTTTTCTTGCATCTGGCCGCACGCCGGAATGCAATCGTCAAGATCAATGAAGTATATCGGGATGAAGTTTGCTCATCCTTCGGCACGCGACCGAAGCGGAGGCCGCTAACTAATGCTATTAACCCATAAGGTCCGTAGCCTTTCACGAACATTGTCTGAATGCAACCCCTGTGGAACGATCTTGTTGAAAACACGTCTTGCGCGATGCCGATCGTGACCCGATTTGCCGCGCCTGAACATCGGCTTCACACCGCTCTTTAGGATTGCCCGTCGGATGCCGTCGTGTCCGTCCCGGGATGGGGCCGGCCCCCAACCCTTCGGCATGTGGGCGACGAAGCTTTCGGCATACACCTCGCGGATCGACCGGGTATCGGCCGTGATCCAGCTATCGTGCAAGCGCTCGATCAGCGCCCGCTTCTCCTGCCTCGTCATCCCGGTTCCTTTTGGATGGTGCAGAGCTTACACCAGCCGCCGAGGATCCGACAGAACCGCAACTGTCGTCATGTGTGTCCCGCATGATACGTGCTTGGAGTTCCCGGGATATAAGGAAAAGGCCCGCATCGCTGCGGGCCTTTTTGTTACTGCTGCGAAATGAATTCTTCGGCACGTTGCAGCACCTTGGCGGCGTTCAGAAGATCGCCCGCACCGAGTTGGTCGGTGTCCTTCCACTCATCGCCGTCTTTGTAAGCCTTCGACAGCACGGTGTTGAAGAAATCGTCGTTCTTCCAGACAGTAGCGGTCACGTAGCCGAGGCGAAATTTCGCTGCAGGTTGGTTTGCTCTTGGCATCTCACTCTCCTTCCCGCGGTTGATCATGTGCGGGAAACCGGATCTCGAGCAACTCCAGCACCCCTTAGCGCTTGCCGGCACAACCTCCGGTTTTCCACACACGACCTGCATCCGCTCCCAGTATAGCAGGTGGTAGAATAGTGGCAGAAGCTCGCCACTTACTCAAAGGATGGTCCCATGCCCTTCGTGGATTTCGCGGAGTTGAAAACCCGTATGTCGATCGCTGTGCAGATGCTTGGCCTCACTCTGACGCCTCACGGCAGTCGGTACCGTTGCCCCTGCCCGGCCCGCCATCAGGGAAAGTTGTTGCCTTGAACGAAGCTTTCATTGCGTACGCTGGACGTTTACATCGCTTTGGGAGGACACTCTGCCAGGAGGCTAAAAGCACGCCTGATCAAGAAACCTTCAAGTATGGCTTCGATTTGTCTACCTACCGCATTCTAGACCGCGCAATCACGAGCCGCGAGGTCAAGAAAAGACCGTCCATCGCAAGATTGGCTATGAGTACAATAGTAACAACGACAACTCCCAACGTCACCTTTTGCCGAAGAAATCCTGGCTCGAATTGGTCGATCGCGAGACAAAGCACGACGTAGGCAGTCACTAGCACACGAGAGCCTATCGATCGGTACTTTCCGATTAGCATCCTGCTCTTGACCGACGATGTGATCGTATATGCGACTAAGACCACGCTGTAAAACAAAAGCTGAGTGAACTCTAGTGAACCAACCACCGTTAGGCCAGCCATTACAAACAGAACACCCGCCGTATCGCAGAAGATGTCTAATATTTCGCCGCGGGCGGTTGCGGTCTCACTCAATCTGGCGACCACGCCATCAAGACCATCGCAGAGCAGGCTCAAAGTAAGCAACAACGCGGCGATTGCCGGAGAATCCATCAAGAAGGACGAGCAGATTGCGAGGAAGAGGCCCAAGACTGAGATTGAGTCTGCCGAAAAACCGAGCCGTATCAAAGCGTGTGCCGGAACTCCGAGCAGACGATCGCGCCTGCCTTGTAGGGTCGGATCTCCGTCACTCAGCCTGAAGGCAATGCTTTCTAGAATATTCCATCGTAATGGTCCGTTCGCATCCACCTCAGAATTGTAACCTAATTTTCCATCGAAGCATCTGCTTTGCCGGGGCCATGCCAACACGTTTCGACCAAGCCTAGGTAGCAGCGCCATGGACGAGCTCCTTGATCGTTTTCGCTAAAGAGACCCACTGAGAGAATTTTGTTATTGCAGCTCCGAGATAATCATCATCCTCCTTTGTCCAGAGCTTCCGTACTCTTCTTCGCTTCTGCAACTCCTCCCTTATGCTCTTCGCGCTATCGTACATGGGCGCGGCAGCAAAGGACAGGAATCCAGTAACCGCTAACACCGGCACGAAGAGGTACAGAACTCTTGGCGCATCATCTAGGCTAGCCCAGCTTGAAATCAGCCCAGCATTTTCAGCTGATACAAGCTTAAAATACCCTGCAACACTTAGTAGAACCATAAAGATGATAACAAGAAATGCCCTCACCAACGTTTGCGTTCGCGCAAGTTCGGCAGAACGCGCTTCGGGCGCATGATCGAACATGCCAATTCTAGTTAAATGACGCTGCAGCCTTCTAATGCAGTTTCCCAACACAGCGACATCCCAAGAAACCAGGACAAACATGTACACAAGAAGAAACTGTAACAGCCATTGCACAATAAATATCGGCGTGAGATCCGCGGCGAGTCGGTAGTCGTAGGGACGTAGGCCCACTAACGAGGCGATGGGTTGCGAAATTTTCGTAAAGCTGCCTCCAATGTAGTAAAAGTGCACGCAAGTTGCGACGACCGCGGCGATCGCAGCAAAGAGGTAGTGCAGTCGCTTACGACCCCGATAGGCCGATCCCAAGATATTTACACAGTTGACAGTCGCAAAAGGCCGATCAGCAACTTTACAGTCCGTGACGACAGTCAGCAGCTCCCGTTTCCTCGAAAAATATAACGTGAGTAGAGCGAAGGCACACAGAACCATAATGACTTGAGTTGCGACTTCCGCAAGATTGTTCCACGGCGTAACGACGAGCAGGGTCTTGCTCAAGAAGTCAGCCAGCTTATCCGGGCTATTGATCAGTATTTCCTTGAAAACTGCGAATGTCGCCGCGTCGACCTTCTGCTGATCACTAGACAAAGTCCACGTCAACTTGCTCGACAGCTTGCCGAGTTCGAGCCGCTTCGACCAGACCAAATCCCGAGCGGCACCATAGGTCGATTTGAACTCCTCTATGCTACTCAGTCGAAATGACGGCAAACTGGAAGCGGCTGGCGCAATAACAATCTCACGCAATTTCCTGACGAATTCTTTGTCTCGAATCTGCGAGTCGTGAGGCCCCTGATAGGTTTGGCTGAGTGCCTGCGCGGGAAGCAGATCTTGGTATAGAAGCGACGGAGCAGCCAACACGCCGAGATACATTACTGCGGTGAGTGCCGAGCAAGCGATCAGCTTTGGAATTCTTTCAGATATTCTCCAGTAAGCTCGCGATTCCGCCGGCATGAGATGATCAAAGACATCGCTCTTGTGAATTGAGCGGTAAATGCGCGATCGCGTCTCTCGCTCTTGCGCGTCTGTAACGTTGTGATTGTCAGAAAGAGCCGCAAGCTCCTCCTCAGTCGCGAACGAGAACATGTTCTCGAAATGATAACGTTCGGAATCGACGTTTCCGTTGGTGACGTACGCGCTCGTCTCATTAGGCACCCAGCGCCAGCCGACCTTCTCGAAAATGCGCTTTAGGAAGGCAAACGTTTTTGGTGGGGCCGGCTCGCGCATCCAATATTGACAATACACTGTGACCGCTTCGTTGAGTCGACGATCCTCGGTCGTTGGATGATGGTCGTGCATCGAGCTATTCGCTTTTGAAAATGGCGGGGCCGCGATTGGTTGAAATTGATGCATTTTGGCCACAACCTTATGGCGAGTCAACGGCGTAGCCCTGACCGATACTGATCTTCGCAACTGCGTAACCCTCAATGACAAGAAGGCGCTCGCTGCAGGGCGCGCCAACAAACTCAGTCCTTATTCGGAAACAGGACCAAGCGGCCGTCGATCGGCAGTGCGTGCAGGCTGATCGAGATGCCGTCCTTGTCGACCATCCAGGCCGCTCCAACGTCGTGATAAAAGTTGTTAGGCTCTTCGCCCTCTTTCGCGATGTTCCGCGATACGAAGACTTTGTAGTCCGGTTTTCGGTTCGCCACAGTTCACTCCTCTTGCGGGTTGCCTCTGGCCCTAATGGTACAATCCGAATTGGACGTACCTCCCAGCTATCCCCACATCGCAGGAGACTTCAGATGCCCTTCGTGGATTTCGCGGAGCTCAAAACCCGTGTCTCCTTGGAGGATGCCATGCACATGCTTGGCCTCACTCTCAAGGCGCACGGCAATCAACACCGTGGCCCCTGCCCTGCCTGCAAGTCAGGCGGCGAGCGGGCTTTGGTCATTACCCCCGGCCGAGGCTTCTATTGCTTCGCCAAGGGCGCAGGAGGCGACCAGATCGCCCTGGTAGCTCACATCAAGGGCTGCAACCTTCCTGAAGCGGCAGCCCTCCTGGGCGGGAACAGTACTGTTCCCGCGGCCGGCCGCCGGAACAGTACCAGTACTGTTCCTGCCACCGTTCCCCCTGCCCAGCAGAAGAAGCCGGGCTTCGATCCTGAAACCTATGCGGCCAAGCTTGAGCCAGCCCACCAGGCACTCTCGGAGCTTGGGATCTCGGCCGAGACCTTCCGGGACTGGAAAGCTGGCTTTGCGAGCACCGGGACCAATCGGGGCCGCTTGGCTATTGCGCTGCACGACCCGGCCGGGAATATCGTCGGCTTCGCCGGCCGCGCGCTTGGCACCGAGCAGCCGGTCCTCACGATCCCGAACGGGGTCAACTCGCACGAGATCATCTTCGGGGGCCACCGGGTCGACGCCGGGACGCTCTACCTGGTTCGGGATGTACTCGATGTGCTGCGGGCGTACGAAGCCGGCGCCACCAACTGCGTTTGCTTCGTCTCCGAGATCACCGGCCTCCAAGTCGAAATGTTGGCCGCTCTCATGGAGACCAAGCATTGCGATTCGTTAGAACTCTTCTGAGCATAGGGCCCGCCGCGCGCGGGCCTTTCTTCTCCCTACTGCCCAGCACCCGCGACCTCTCGGGTGCTGCCAATGAGGAGAACAAGGCGGCTCGTCTAGGTGAACGCTACGGCCGTTTCCGACATGCAGCGTGCAGAGTTGTGCGCGAATACGGTGGAGCTTTTTTCAGATGGTACAATTGCAGATATGAAATATGGACGCTACTTCTCATTTTCCTTCAGAGGCCGCATCGGTCGAAGAGACTTTTTCGTCGCATCGCTACTCACCATGCTTGTCAGCATCGCGTTTGCCAGCCTGCCGACTATATCGTTTTTCTTGGAGAGAACTCGCTCACTATCATTTCCTGATCCGTTTGATCTCACGCTCTTTAGACTCTCGATCATATGTTCCATAGGATTTTCTGCCACTTCTTATGCATCGCTATTTGTCCGCAGGTGTCATGATCTTAGCTATAGTGGCTGGCTCGCACTTCTCTCGCTTATTCCCTACATCAACTTCATCTTCTACTTCTGGCTGCTCGGCGCTCCCTCCGACTCGAACTCGAACAAATATGGAGAGAGGCCGAAGTAGTCACTTTTCGGGCGACTCAAAAAAGCGGGTGGCCAATTAGAGAGTTATAAAGAGAATCAACAAAAGCCTTCACGTAGGTTCTCGTCGCATACCCTACTATAAGCGCAGCATTGACTTCACCCGGTACGGTGATTGGAGTTGTCGCAATATCCAGCGCTTTCTCAAGCGCCGTCTTGAGTGAATCTTCCGTCAGGCTAGTCGACCCGAGAAGCGAGACTATGGAGTAGATATCATCTACCTTTTCGGCGAACTTAGCTGAAATGCTTACCGAGATCAGTTCAGCGCCAGTCGCCCCGACTGCCCCAAGGACATCCGGATCGGACTCAACTGCTTTAACGGCATAAGCGTTTGCAGTTTGAAGTATAGTCCTTGTCACCGGCAAGGTCGCGACTGTAGATCCTGCAACTGTCGCATCTAATGAAATCGCCAGCTTTGCCGTCTGATTCGCCAGTTGAGCAAACGTGGTTGCAAGCCCGTGGGTCGGATCTGGAGCGGATGGCGTTATCGTATGCCAGGTGATTATGCTACCCATCTGACGTATCTCGCCGAAGAGTGTATTGATGTCCGCCCGACTGGTGTAGTGGAAGCTATTGAACTGGTTTTCAGCTAGTATGCTCAATCCACCGTTGGGTCCATTGATTGCGGCATCGAGAAAGATTTCGTTGTAGGCGTCGAACGTCAATGTGTGGGCGCTATTCCAAGAGATATTTGAGTTTATGTAGATGTTGCCAGTACCTGCAGGATTGATGACACCCGGGCCGCCCGCCACGGTTGAGGTCGTATGAACCAAGACATCTGTGCCGCTGAGATTGTTCGATATCGTCGCAGCGGCGCTTGTGTCGATAGTCAAATCGTCGGGGTCGAGTAACCAAAGTCCACTCCTCCCGTGCCGCGCAGACGTGTCCACTCGTGCACCTGCGAACGCCAGTTGATGGCCTGACGTCTCTACAAGCCCTCCATTGCCGAACTGTGAACCACCCGTTGCATGAACTACACCGTAGAACGTCGTTGCCTGATCCGACCAGACCACAACCTTCCCACCATTGCCCGTTGATTTCGCGGATGCGTCTATGACCGATGCGGCATCGACACTTACCGTGGAAGCCGCCGCCACATTGAAGCCCTCCAACGTAGCATTGCGGTTAGTTATTGCCGCATTGCCTCGGCCACCTCCAACGTCGCCGCCGATCAACACCTTGCCTCCGCCCGCTTGTCCCGAGGCATCGATAGATGCAGCCGCGACTTTGATATTTTCGCCGCTCACGATGATGGCGCCGCCTTTGGTCCCGTTCTGTTTGCCCGCAACCGATAGCTTTCCTGAGAGCCTTATCGTTTGCATGGGCGCGCCCGCGGGTTTCGTCGAAGCAGTTGCCGCACTGAGCACAATCATCCCATTCCTGCTGCCAATCGAATTGGCTTCGATCACGCCGGTATTGTTGATGACCGAGTCGACCACTTGGCGAGCGGCGGCGGCCGTCAGTTCGATCCTCCCGCCTTTCGCCTTGAGCTTGCCGTCGTTCTGCACGAGCGCATTGAGCGGCCGACCGGTCGCCATGTCGATCACTTTGGCCGCGATGGAGTCGTTGAGGCCCAGCGTGATCAAGCGGTCGCCGTAGAAATCGAGGCTAAAATTGTTGCCCGCCGCTAGGCCAACGGTCCCGAGATTAGCGGTGATCGTACCGGTGTTGCGAACCCCCGGCGCCACCAATGCAGCAAAGCCGCCATTCCGTGCCGTGATCGTACCCAGGTTGACGATCGAGGCGTCCGGACGGCCGGGAATGTTGAACTGATAGCGGCCCGCCATGAAGTCGGCGTTGCGGATATCAATAGTGGTACCAAGAAAGCTTCCCGTATTGATCTTAGAGCCGGCACCGAACAAGATCCCGTCGGGATTGACCAGAAATATGCGGCCATTCGCAGTCAGCGTTCCGTTGAGGACCGAAGCGCCAAGAGTACCAGTGACCCGATTGAGTGTGACCGATGAAGCATTCGGCTGTACGAACTGCGTGGTTTCGCCGCTACCGATATTGAACGTCTGCCAATTTATGATCGCCTTGTCGGTTGATTGGGTGACTGTGACTGTGGACGTTCCCTGTCCTTGGACGTAGGCGGTACCGCCGATAACCTGCGATCCGACTGGATTGGCCGCGGCAGTCATGATCCCGAGCGGCATCAGAGCGGTTGTGGCCAACAATATGTTGAGAAAGCGAAACATCATCGCGCCCCTAGTACCTCGCCGTCACGGCAAAGAAGGCGCGCCAGCCATTGCGCGGCCCTTCAACGCCCTTGGCGCCCTGCAAGTCGAGGTTGATGTAGTCACGGTAGTTGATGCGAATGCCCCCACCAAGTGATGCAGCTTCAACTTGGGCCGGCGTTCCAGCCGACGGTAAATATGTCCACAGCCTTCCCCAGTCGGCATAGCTATACAGCTGCACGAGCCCGCCCTGTGGTACCACGGTTGGAATGTCGTATCTCACTTCGCCAAGTGCCTCGAAGCAACTGTCGCCGAGCAATTGCGAGGGATCAAAAGCGCGGCCGAAGAACCGCCCGCCGTAGCCGCACTGTTCGGGCGACAGCAACGGCTGGAACGCATATTGCGCGTACGCTGCAACGAAGACTGACACCGGATTGAAAAGCGGTTGGGTTCGATTGGCGCTGAATTCGACTTTGCTGAAATCGACCCGCCCCGACGCACGTGAAGCCAACAGACTGCCATTGTCAGTGCTGCCGAGCCCAAGGACGCCTTGACTGACGGCTAGGTTGAATTGGTTGACGCCGCGAAACGAGTCAGCGAAATCGGTGTCGATCTTAATGCGCAGTCCGCGCAAGCGGTCTTCATTGAATGGCAGGCCGAGAATATCGCTATGATTCTCGCTAGAGAACATTAGCCCAGAAATAGTTAAGTTGCGTTCCCGCGAGCGAATGACCGGATATGATAATCCAGCGTCGAAGTAGTTGCCCTTGGTGCGGTAATCCAGCAACTCAAGCGCTGCAGTGCCCGGTCGGCCACCGGTGTTGCTTGCGTCTGCAAACAACGTTAGCCCCTCACTGGTAAGAACCTGCCGATAGTAGAGCGAGTAATATTGCAGCTCACGCATTGGCTCGACACTCGCCCAAGTTACAGTCAGTGCCTCGTGCTGCCCAAGAAAATTGTTCAGCGTCGTCGCGGCCAAATATTGAATGGGCCCGCGAGCCGGCGTGCCACGATTGTCGACCCTGGCCAGGACGTCGATCTTCTTCTCAGTCACTTCGACGACAAGAGTTGAAGCTGCGGTGTTGGTCTCAGATGCCTTCAGGCTGGTCGCGAACTTAAGGCCTGGCAGATCCCCAGCCAACAATATGTACCGTTCGATAGTACGAATATTGACTGGGCGATCTGCAACGATCTTCGCGGCATAGCTGGAAAAGAAGTCCCGATAGCGCGCCAGGCTCCTGGGCCATTCAACCCTATCGACATACCCTTCGACGATCTCGATATGGACGGTCGCGCCTTTCGGGTTCAACTGCTGCGGCGGCACCACCGCCCGCGACAACACGTAACCGTCATTGCCGTACTTCGCGGTAATGGCGCGGGCCAGATCATAAACGGCTTGAACCGTAACCTCGTTGCCGAGCAGCGCCTGGTAGAGAGGCGAGAAATCGTTGGCCGTGTAGATCGTCGACCCAATAATACGGACATCGCGCACGATGATCGTTGCGCTCGCGGCACCTGCCGGGGCCACCGTGCTTGGCAAGGAAATGGCACCTGTCCCCGGCTGCGCTTGTGGTCCGGCGGGTTGAATAAATCGTTCGCGGTCCCGGCCGAGCTGTTCGCTCTGCGGGATCACTTGCGCGATAGCCGATGATGCGAAAAGCAACATCGCCGAGATTGCGGCGATGTGGCTACGAACCCCACCCCAACGCACCTAACCGCCCCCAAAATAAGGCCGATAAAAAATGCATTTCAATTATAGCGAGCATGTAAGCGCATATCACAACCAAGCGCAATCAGAATAACGACCGTTGACACCCGCGTGCGGCCCGTTTCGCTGCATGTTAAAATTAGTGCGGAGGTTCCGCGTCCTAGTCTAGTGCAGCATCTCTTCTCCCTGCTGCACAGCATCCGACGGCTCGGGTGCTGCTCGCAAGGAGAAGAATTATGAGTAGTACGCAAGATAGGGTGAGACGCGTCCGCCATCTCAATGATGCCTTCCGCAAGACGTTTGCGGGCGGTAGGATGATGATGTCTGCTAGCGTCGCGGCTCTGCCAGACATGGTGAAGTCGGCCGCTTGGTTGAAGGTATCGGAGTTCAACAAGTGGGATGCCGGCAACGACCCGCACCACGAGCACGACTTTTTCAGCTTTGAACTTTGCAATCGCACCTTCTTTTGGAAGTGCGATTACTACAACAACGAGATGGACGGCGGCTCGGAAGATCCCTCCGATCCTTCTAGGACCGTCCGCGTCGGACTACTTATGTTGGTCGACGAGTATTGAGAGCCGTACCCTTTACAAAATCTTTACAGGGTGCACACTATTTGAAGAGATCTTTCCTAGAGCGATTGTCGAATGGACAACGGCTCTCGGCGCTAACTGTGTTCAGCTTTTGACGATGGCCTTTGTGGGTTTCGTCAAATTTCGGGGCTTGGTAACCCCCGACGAACCGGGCGCAAGCCCGGGGAGTTTTGGTCGCTTTCTCAGAGCGGCCAACAAAAGCGCTCGTATGCATGGTGAAGCGGCGGTTAAACGTCACTTCTTCCAGCCTACGAGCGCTATTTTCTTGCACATTTCAAAATCTGAACAATCTTGCGAAAGCCTTAACTCGAAAAAAGATTTCGAGCTGGCGGAGGAGAATTCAACTCGCTCTGATTGCGGCAGCGCATGATCCCATTCCATCACGCGCCAGTCTGGGTCTTACCAACCCAGATCAAACAGAACCCACAACAACGAGATGCCATGCTGCATCTCGAGTGATAGGCCATTTCACATGTCTAATATTCTGAAGACCGCGAAGCGCGTCGGAAGGGGCTCGTATCCTAGTCCGAACAAAGACGACTCGCCCGTACGCAATGACACAAAGACTAACGTGACTGAAGCGCTTCGCCCGAGCGAGAGTGACGCTGCTGCGGTCAGGCCGGGCCCCAAACGAAGCTACTTGTCCTATCCTGTGTGGGATCGGAGATATTGGGAAACCTGAGGCGCGGCGCATCACGGTGTACAATAGCCATAGCCCTGCCCCTTCCCACCTAGGCCATCGGTCAGCTAAACGCACTGGCGAGTGTTACGCCCCGTTGGGGGAACGTCGAGACACGCCCCGACTACGTTCGATTCGTAGCGGTGCTCCACCAGCGGGCAGGGCTAGCCACTCAAGGAGAGCATCATGCTTATACCGTACGTGCTTCTCATGCACCTGCAGACCCATGTTCGCGGCCTGTTCGTAGTCCAGGAGAATTTCGACGCTGCGCAGTTCGCGCAGCTTATCGAGCAGTCGGACGTCATCCCTAGAAAGCTGATGACCGACTACTGCACGGATTATGAGGAGGCCTCCGAGTATCAAGGAGCATCGATATTCCGGGACGTTCAGTTGCCGTGGCTCATAGTCGTCCTTAAGTCTGAGCCGCGTGAAATCCGCTCAACGGCGCTGCATGAGATAGTACATTTAGCCGATCATCTTACGTGCAATCCAGAGAACCGTGCCCGCTTCATCGAGCACGTCTACATGACGTTTTCCGATGATCTGGACGTTCGGTTGGCTCGCCTATAAGGCGAGCCTTTTCTTTTCCGGCCGCTAGCGCTGATGACCCAGTCTGATTCCAAGCTTGAGCGCCTTCTGCCGCAAAGATCCTTCGCTGCGCTTAGTAATTTTGGCGATTGTTACCACTGGCGTCTTTGCCTTTGAGTGCGCCCGCAACTCCTTCACATCGGCCTTGGTGTATTCGCGGCGTACAATCTTTTTTGCCGTCTTCTTTGCTTTCTTCGCCACCAGCGTCTCCTCGATTTGTGGAGCGGCTTTACTATCACAGATCTCTTGAGCAGCAACCTGGATTGAATCTTGCCAACCGGCCCCCATCGATCAATATCCAGGGCAGCAATCTTGCGACGATCAATGTCGGCGACACCTACACCGACCTCGCGCAATCGTGCATGACAACCAAGGCCACGACCCCTCCTACCGCACCTTCCTCAATGGCGCTCTGCTGAGCAAGATCGTGATTGACACGAGCGCTGTTGCACCGACACCATCGACTACGTCGCCACCGATAATCTACTTCTCCAATCCGTTCTCTAGGTAGATTCGCCGAAACAATTCGATCGCTCTCCCGGTATATTCCGTTATGTCGTCGGCCGCTGCCCTCAAGCGCGTGACCTCTGTCTTACCCTGCAGCAAATTGAACTTCCCTTCGCCTTCGCGCTCATAGCGCAAAAATTCAAACTGATGATTTCCTTTCCGGTCAGTGGTCAGGGTCAAAAAGCCGTGTGCCATAAAATGACGGATTTCGTCATATACTAATAGCTGATCACAGATTGCCTCCAGCTCTGCTTTGTAGGCTCCGTACCCTTCCCTGTCAGCGATCCGCTTTGCGGCTTTTATTCGATCCTGGATGCGGTAAGGAAATCTCAAGTCCAGCTTAACGGAAATGTCTGCAAGCAAGAACTCCACTTGAGAGTACGAAGCGATAATGCGGCCTCGGATAAACAACGCCTCATCCACTAGCGCCTTCTGTTGGTCTGTTGGCGATATCTCCATCATCTGCCTGCCTTTGTTCGTCCGGGTAATAGCCGATATTCGGAAAGAGCGGAGTTGCCTCCAGATCCTTTGACATGCACTTCGCAACAAATGGAGTTTGCGATTCATCGTGGGCCCACACGAATCGACGAGCGCGCTCAACTATAAACCTGTTGTGGCTATGAACGAGCTCCCGTGGTGGGAGCGCCCTCAGCTGCCGCAATGTGGCGGCATCGTTTGCGGCGACAAAAAGTTTCGTTGGGCTAATGGGCAGATACGCCACGCCGTGTCGTTCTTTCAAATTCGCAAAGCACACCGGGCGGCAAGACAGCAGAAAACGATGGTTCGACGCGGAAACATCCAAGACACCCCATTTCATGTTGTTGAGATGCTTGCCGAGCATCTCGTTGTCAAAGATCTTTACGATCATATTGACGTGCATTTTCGCCCCGGCCAGTGGATCTTTCGCGGCCAAATACTCGTCGAATGTTGGAGGATCTTCCGGCTTCTTAATCGCCTCGTACTCCTTTTGATACTTCACGCCACTTCCGTCCCATACTGATTTCGCCGCGGCTCGAAACTCAGGCATCGCGTCAGGATGGCGAAAGTGGAGAGCAATTACGAAACGCGACCACGCACTGATGAGTTCGATTGTCCAACTTGCCGAAATTCCGTTCAGGTGAAGTTTGAGGGCATCTGCGGCCACGCGATCCGCATAATCAAAAAATGTCTGCTCAAGAAATTGAGCGGCATCGGGGGGCAATTCTGGAAACGAATACAGCTCACGTTCGAAGCCGGTTGCCTTTGGCCCTACCGGCTTTGCGATGAGCTTTCCGGCCTTCTTTGTGTATTCAACCAGCTTTCCGTTCGCACCAGCCCATTGCGCCAGAAAAAACGCTGGGATGAAATGGTGATCGAGCGGGGCGTTCATGTGTCATTATCCCGAACCGGCGTCGGCGTCTGGTCGCGCCTTCTTGCGCCGCGTCTTTCCAGACTTTGCACTAGAGCGCGCCAATTTATCGATGCTGACGATTGTATTTTTCAGGCGCTGAGACAACTCGTTGTACGGCACAATTTGGACGTTCTTCAAACCTTCGTTTAAGAGCCGAAAGTCGTCGGCTTTTGCGGGCTTCCCTGTGAACTCAGAGGTGCTGCCAGCCACCACCAATCCACGCGGCTTAATAATCCGGAGATCAATCCCAAGATCGTCGCGCAGCTTCGAACGAATGGCATCACTTTGCTTCGTGATATTATCGATATAGTTCTCGACCTGCGATATCGCTTTCGCAATCTCAGTACTCCAATAAAAATTGTGCCGCGACTTGTCCTCCGAAAGCAAAGTCGTACCGGGCTTCTTGATCTCCAGTATGTCCAAATAGCCATCCGAGGTTACGACACAGAAATCCGGATACTGAGTCCCCGCGACAATGATGTTTAGCTTTTCCAGGCGGCGAATATAGCTTTCTTGAAAGAACAGAATATTCTTCTCGAAATACTTCTGCCACCAACTCTCATCATGCCCCGTCGTGACTTCAGCGTCGAACTCCTCCACCAGCCGCCGTAGGTAAATCAACTGCACGTCCTGTTTTGCCTGATAAGCGGTGGGTATGTCGAGCGTTTGGCTGGTGGAAGCGCCGGTTACAAACTTCGTGAGCGCTTCCCGGTCTTCCGTTGAGATCAGCCGCTGGTCGACACTAGTCAATATCTCCGCAAACATACCCCGCTGGTATGCGTGATAGCTGGCTGAGGGAAAATGCTCCGGGTAGACCTCTGCTAGCATCTGCTGACCTAGCTTCAAGTTGAGCTGTCGGGTGCCATCCCAACGCCTCGTGCCATACTTTTTTATTACGCGCGCCGACAAACGAACCTTGAAAAGCGATCCATCTTTCAGCACTGAGTTATCTTCGGGAGTAATTGTTAGCGTGAAATTCTTGAACTTCTTCTTGAGGTGCTCAAGCGTATGCTTCAACCCTCCAAAGCCTCGACCGTTAGCCGGCAGGAATGCCGGCGTCTTAACAAATCCGGTGTAATAGATGGTGGTCCCGGCGAATTGTCCGTAGCTGCGAGCGGTAAGTTTGTATGCGCGTGGTCGGGCCATAATGGGCTGAATGAAAAAATGGAATCAAACTCCCCAAGTCTACAGCCTCCATCGTTCGCGTCCAGCGAGAACCGTTGCTCGTGACAACTGCTCAGATGCTTTCTGGCGTGGTAAGTTGGTCGGAAACACCGCTGTATGGGGGGCGCAATGGGTCTGTTTTCGGGGCCATCCAAGTACGTGACTGTTCGCATGGGCCAGGGGGTGGCGAGCGTTGCTCTTCAGCTCCATCATTTGCGTGGGCTTGAGGCAGAGCCTCGCAAAGTCATCTTGGACGGCATGAAGGCCGAGGGTTCTCCAACATCAATGGAAGAACTAATATCCGCTGCAGCTTCGGTGATACGTGAGCACGAACTCGGTACCTGGAGAAAGGGCCAGTACCTCGCATCTATAAAGGCTAGCCTTCTCACCGGCGGGATGCCTCAGGCCGACGCAAACTATCTCGTCGGAATGATCGAGCTCGACAGAGGGCTCCCGCCTCGACCATCTGCGCCAAAGAACGCGGATATCACTCCCCCAATGACCCCAGAGCCAGCCCCTCAGGCGCCGGCCAAACCCGCCCGAGAAGAGCCCTCACCGAGAGCGGCAGCCGCCCAGAGCCAAGGCTTCAAGGCCAATGAATTCGTAGTGTACCCGGCCCATGGCGTCGGGCAAATTCTTGCCATTGAAGAACAAGAGATCGCCGGCGCCAAGCTCGAACTCTTCGTAATCAATTTCATCAAAGACAAGATGACCCTTCGCGTACCCACCGCAAAAGTAGCGCACGTTGGGATGCGGAAGTTATCCGATCCGGCGACCGTCAATCGGGCACAACTGGTGCTCGCGTCCAAGCCGCATGTTCCCGAAGGTGATTGGTCACGAATAGCGCAAGAGTATGAGGCAAAGATCAACTCTGGTGACATCATCGCTTTGGCCGAAGCGGTCCGTGATCTCTACCGGCCGGCAATAAATCCGGCTCAATCGTACGGAGAGCGCCAGCTTTACGACGCTGGGCTTGACCGGCTAACCAGAGAGATTTCCGTAGTCCATCACATCACCGAAGCCGAAGCCGTCCGAGATGTTGAGTCGATCCTCATTGCGAGGCCGCGCCAGTGGTCCGCCACCACATAACCTAGATTGGCATCTTCAAGAAGTCGCTGGACATGACTCGCTTGACGCCAAACGACGGCTCCGTTCTAATTCACCCGCGTTGCCGTTTACACCATCGAAAGCTGTCGCGATCTTCGCAAGATTGAGGCTATGGCCGGTTAAGTCTAGCCGGGACGCCAGAGCTTTTCCTTCGCAATCAAATCCTACGACTCTCGATTGCGGCTTCCAAACCCATACATACCAAAGTCAACTGAGCATCCGGCGGCAACTCACGAAATGCTGTACTGACCCAACCAGCAAGCCCGTTAGATCCGGCCTTCTCATAGAATATCTTTGCAAATTTATAGAAAATGAATGCTCCTTCGACACCGCCGGCCCTCATCTCCTGCAATGCATCATCGAAATTCATATCTGCTTCCTTTCTTTAGTTTCCACAAAAATGTGGGAGCTGCATGCCACACTCGCTCGGCTCAAGGAATTGCCGATGAATTATGGTCGAGCTGCCCATCCACGCCAATGAAGAAATTGTTTACGCCTTCCATCACTCCGCAAAGATTATCTAGGTCGATCGCGAAGTCCGGCAGGTCGACCACTTGTCCCCTCTTCGTTGTGGAGTAGCGAAACGAGAGCGCTCCTGGATCTATAGAATCGAATTCGGTTACGATCTGTTCAACGGCGTTCAGTGCATCAACGTCACCGGGGCCGCCTACCTGCTCAATCACCTGCCTACATGGTTTCCAAAGATCTAGAAGCTTGTGGTTCTTTTCATAGGTACCGATGCTCGCGTATCGTCCGTACCGATCCAATACCCATTTGATTGCAACTTCCAGCCCGTGCCGATAGTTGAAGATGATCGGATAAACCAAGTCGAACCGATCGACGCTGTCGGCCGCCTGCTCCACCAGAATTTCACCGGCGGCCATATACCCACTCCAGATGTGAGAGTCGCGGGCGAACGGATGGTCCGAGAAATCGACTCCGCCGTCCCAACGCGGCTTCTGTGTGAGAAGTCTATCGCCGGATCGTGGCCAACGCCCCGGCGATGGGCTTAGCAGGTCCGCGAACGACTTAATTTTACGGATCACAGCGTCTATCTCCAAAAATCAGGTGCCACTTCAAAAGCAACCTGACACGGGACTGGCCACGGGTCGGGACAACTTGGCGGCCGGCATGTCATTCATCCACCGGTTGTGATACCTTACCAGGATGGGACAGCCAAACGAATTTGTTTCACGGCGGTTCGAGCAGTTCTTGGAAAACATTAAGCTCACGGTCGCTCAAGCGAGCGACGGCGAGACTAAGCACAAAAACGTTCGGTCTTGCCTGAACTCCCGCTATTATTCGTCCACCTCTGAAACGGCAAACAGCCGTCTTATAGGCTCCTGGGGAAAGTCACTTCGGATTAGACCTCCCAGGGACGTGGATGTGCTTTTTCAAATTCCCTACGAGACTTATCAGCGCTTCGAGCAAAGAACCGGCAACAAGCAGTCCCAGCTTCTTCAGGAGGTTCGAGACGTACTGAAAGCACGGTTTTCAAGTACAGATGTCAAAGGGGATGGACCAGCCGTGGTGGTGCCCTTCCAGTCGTACAAGGTTGAACTAGTCCCGGCTGTCAAACTTACCAGCGGCCAATTCTGGATATGCATCACGAAGGATGGAGGCTCCTACAAGACCTTCGACCCGGATGCAGAGCTTGAAAAGCTGCGCGCCTCAGATCAGCGCAGCAACGGCAATACCCGAGCGCTCATCCGCATGATGAAGGTCTGGCAAGCTTACTGCAGCGTGCCGCTGAAGTCTTTTCACATCGAGCTGCTCGCGGTCAATTTTCTTGGCCAATGGGCAAATTACGACAAATCGACCGTCTATTACGATTGGATGGTGCGCGACTTCTTCTCGTACATCAAAGACAAAGACTGGACCTACCTCTATGCCCCCGGCACCAGCGAATCTATGTTACTCGACGGAAGCTGGAAATCGAGAGCAGAGAGCGCCCATGCAAGAGCGGTAAAGGCGTGCGAGAATGAAGCCGGTGGATATAATTATCTGGCCGGTGAAGAATGGCAGAAGATATTTGGAACTGACATCCCGATGGGCGTATGACCTCCGACCTTAATCAAAACCTCAAGACGCAATGCGCGGAGCAGCGCGAACGTTGCCAATACACTTCGGCCTCTCTATTCATCTGGCTGCGCACGTTACGACTCATTCGCATCGTCTTCATAGTCGGGCCCATTGTTTTCGGCGGCATCGCCGGTTGGGACATCCTGAAAGGACCTGACGGGCATCCTCTTTTTGCAGCCACGATGACGCTTCTCGCCAGCATCGTTCCCGCCGTTTACTCAGGTCTCAAGCTCGACGACCATCTGCAAGATGCGGCTAGACTTGCTGGCGAGTACAAGAACCTTGAGATTCTTTTCGGTGTCTTAGAGAACGTCGGCTCCTTGAAGAGTTTTGCGGATTTTGAGCCGGAGTTCACCAAGACTTTGGAGAGGCTTCAGCTCGCAAATAGTGCAGCCTACACTGCTCCTGAGTGGTGTTTCGTCAGAGCGCGCAACAAAGTTCAAAGAGGCCACTACTCCTTTGATAAGTGAATAGCCGCGCGCGAACGGATTGTATCCGTCTCGCGATCGAGAATGCCCATCTGCTCGCAGACCCGCCGGAAGTCCACCAAGCCCCGATCGACTACCTTGGACCGCTCCGAGAGCGGGCGACGATCTACTGGCACGGGCCGCGCGCTCTTCGCTGCCTCTGTCTCGCACAGCCACTCGTTCTCTCTCATTGCGTATCCTTCGCCCGGCCGCGGTCGCCGATAACGTACGGCCTGTTCAAGAAATACTCCCGACTGCCAAGGGCTTTCTCCGCGTACTGGTCTATCGCAACGATGATCGCCTGGACGTGCTGATAGCAGTAGCCCTCCCTGGTCGCGCGGTGACGCACTTCCGCGAGCGCCGCTATCCAAGGAGGATTGTCTGCTTTCTCGTCGCACCACTTGAGAGGATCAGGCGAGCCCACGGTGTCAGCTCCGCTTCCCGCCAATTCGGATTTGCGGTCCAAGGATGAACTTGTTCTTGCCTTGGTACTTGCGGCGCGATTCCCCGACGAGCCGGTCGCGCTCGGCGCACAGCTCATCGACCTTGTTAAGCATTCGCGCCAACAATTCTTCCGCGGACTTCGTGCTGATACCCGCGCGTTGGAGATCGAGGATTTCCTTCCGCTGCCGCACTATCTGCCGGCGGCGCTGTTCGATGTCCGCTCGAATGAACTCAAGATCCATGGCCTCGCCCTCTTTGCTCGAAAGAACAAAATAGGAACATAGAAGCAAGGGCCAAAAATATTTTCGACGTATGAAAGCACCCGTTTGGCGGTGCCAAATCGGTGCCATGCCATTTACGTTTGATGAGGAAAGGTGTGTAGCGGAAATGAAAAAAGCCCTTGCGGGCCAATCTCTTGAGGATGGTGGGCGCACCAGGGCTCGAACCTGGGACCCGCTGATTAAGAGTCAGCTGCTCTACCAACTGAGCTATGCGCCCGAAAGGCGGTCAATGCCTTGCGAGGCGGGTCGTTTAGCAAAGCGATCCGGGTCTGGCAAGCGATGCGGCGAAGGTTTTTGCACAGTCCCCAAAATGCGAAAAGCCGCTGGATTCCAGCGGCTTCGCCAAGGTTAATTCCGGGGTTAATCCCCGCAAAAGCCCGCTATGTTCAGAGCCGGCCCTCGCGGTCCCGGTCCGGGCCGCCATCGCGGTCGAAACGATCATGATGGAAGTGCTCCATGCTGCGATCCATCATGCGGCCCATGCCGCGCTCCATGAAGTGGCGGGGCGGGCCGTCTTCGCCGCCGCCGAACGGGCCGCGGTGGCGGGTCAGCACGGCGAGGCGCCGCTTCTGGCCCTCGTCCAGGGTCTTGTAGAGCGGATCGGCGGCGTCGGCGATCTTCTTCAGGGCCGCCGACGTGGCGCCCATGTCCTCGGCGCGCTGGCGCAGGCGGGCGACCGGATCCTCCGGCCTGTCGGCATCCTTGCCGGCGTCGCCGGGGCCGGCATTCATCCGCGCATTGGCGCGGTCGATGCGCAGCTTGGCGAAGTCGCGCACGGCGGCCTCGACCGGCGGCCACAGCTTTTCCTGATCGGCGTTGAGCTTCAGCCCGGCATGGACGGCGGCGATCCGCGCGTCGACGAGGGCGGCGCGGTCTTCCGGGTTCATGCGGATGTGGTGGCGCATGTGCTCCATCCACGGACGATGATATTGGGCATAGACCGCGCCCGAGCCGGCGATGCTGAGCACGGCGATGGCGGCGATGGTGAACTTCTTCATCCGAACCTCCTCTGGAAGGATGTCCGTGAAGATGGGCGCAGTGTGGCCGACACGCAACTTACAACTTGGTCAGGGAGCGCGACGTTACCAAGATGTAACGCGCGATTTTACCTTCAGTCGCAACCTGGAAATCATTCGCAACAGAAAGGCTTCCGTGCAGAGCGCACGGAAGCCTTGGTTCTTCGCTTGAGGCGATCAGTTCGTCGTGCTCAGTTCGTCGTGCTCTTGGCCTCTTTGAGGAATTCGTCGATCAGCGGCTGACCGATGCGGCCCGCGGCATCCTTGTAGACCGGCTCCATCGCCTTGCGCATCGCCTCGTTCTGCTCCGCCGTGAGCTTGATGATCTCGCTCTTGCCGCTCTTCTTGATCTCGGCGAGCGCGTCGTCGTTTTCCTTCTGCGACTGCGCATTGCCGAAATCGGTCGCTTCCTTCATCGCCTTGGTGAGCTGGTCGCGGATGTCGGCCGGCAGATCGTCCCAGAACTTCTTGTTCACGATCACGACGTAGCCGATATAGCCGTGATTGGTCTCGGTGATGTACTTCTGCACTTCGTGCATCTTCTGCGTATAGATGTTCGACCAGGTGTTCTCCTGGCCGTCGACCACGCCGGTCTGCAGCGCCTGGTAGACTTCCGAGAACGCCATCACCTGCGGCAGCGAGCCGAGCGCCTTGAACTGGGCCTGCAGCACGCGCGAGGACTGGATGCGGAACTTGACGCCCTGATAGTCGGCCGGGGTCACCAGCTTCTTGTTGGCGCTCATCTGCTTGAAGCCGTTGTCCCAATAGGCAAGGCCGGTGATGCCCTTGGCATCCAGCAGCTTGAGCAGCCGCGCGCCGAGCGGGCCTTCCGTCACCTTCCGCAGCGTCTTCAGGTCGGGCAGGATGTAGGGCAGATCGAACACCTCGAACTCGCGGATGCCGAGCGGTCCGAACTTGGAGTTGGACGGTGCCAGCATCTGCACGCTGCCGAGCTGAAGCGCCTCGAGCTCCTCCTTGTCCTTGTACAGCGTCGAGTTCGGATAGACCTCGACCTTGACCTTGCCGCCGGTGTACTTCTCGGCGAGTTCCTTGAACTTCTCCGCCGCCTTGCCCTTCGGCGTCTCGGTGGCGACGACGTGGCTGAACTTGATGATAACAGGCGATTGGGCCGATGCCGGCCCGGCAAGCCCGAGTGCCAATGCCGCGATGGATGCGGCGATCGCGAAGGTGCGCATAATCTCTCCCTGATGTTCTTTGGGCCGCCCGTCGTGCGGGCGGCCAATCCTCATGCCGGCTGCATCAATAGCGGCTCGCCTACACTGCCGCTATTGGCCCTTAGCAGGGCAGCCATTCATCGCCACACACGCCGTCATTCCAGGATGGTCCGAAGGACCAGACCCGGAATCTCGAGATTCCGGGTTCTCGCTTCGCGAGCCCCGGAACGACGCGCTGACGCTTGTCAGCTCGCCGCGGCCGTCGTGACGGTATCGCGCTGGCGCTTCATGACGATCTTGTTGAGAGCGCCGAGATAGGCCTTGGCCGAAGCGACCAGCGTATCCGGATCCGCCGCGCGCGCCGTCATCGAACGGCCGTCCTGGGACAGCCGCACCGACACTTCCGCCTGCGCGTCGGTGCCTTCGGTGACCGCGTGGACCTGGTACAGCTCCAGCTTGGCCTCGTGCGGCACCAGGCGCTTGATGCAGTTGAACACCGCGTCCACCGGACCGTTGCCCTCGGCTTCCTCGATCTTGATCTGGCCGTCGACGTCCAGCTTCATGGTCGCGCGCTGCGGGCCATGGGTGCCGGCGATCACGGTCAGCGAGGTCAGCTTGATGCGGTCGTGGGACGCCGCCATCTCCTCGTCGACCAGCGCCTCGATATCCTCGTCGTAGATGTCCTTCTTGCGGTCGGCCAGCGCCTTCATCCGCGTGAACGCATCTTCCAGCTGGTTCGGGCCGAGCTTGTAGCCCATTTCCTCCAGCTTATGCACGAAGGCGTGGCGGCCGGAGTGCTTGCCGAGCACCAGCGAGGACTGCTTCAGGCCGACCATTTCGGGCCGCATGATCTCGTAGGTCGAGGCGTCCTTCAGCACGCCGTCCTGGTGGATGCCGCTCTCGTGCGCGAACGCGTTCCGGCCGACGATGGCCTTGTTGTATTGCACCGGGAACGAGGTCGCCGCCGACACCACCTTCGAGGCGCGGGTCAGCTGCGTGGTGTCGATCTTGTTCCAGTAGGGGAATTTGTCGTTGCGCACGTTGATCGCCATCACGATCTCTTCGAGCGCGGCGTTGCCGGCGCGCTCGCCGATGCCGTTGATGGTGCACTCGACCTGGCGCGCGCCGCCGACGATGCCGGCCAGCGAGTTCGCGACCGCCATGCCGAGGTCGTTATGGCAGTGCACGGAGAACACGGCCTTGTCGGAGTTCGGCACGCGCTCGATCAGCGTCTTCATGAAGTGGGTGTATTCCTCCGGCACCGTGTAGCCGACGGTGTCGGGGATGTTCACCGTGGTGGCGCCGGCCTTGATCACGGCCTCGACGATGCGGCACAGGAAATCCATCTCGCTGCGGGTGCCGTCTTCTGCCGACCATTCGACGTCGTCGATCTGGTTGCGGGCGCGGGCCACCATCGCGACCGAGGTCTCGAGCACCTCCTCCGGCGTCTTGTTCAACTTCACCCGCATATGCAGCGGCGAGGTCGCGATCACGGTGTGGACGCGGCCGCGCTTGGCGAACTTCACCGCCTCGGCGCAGCGGTCGATATCGGCGGGATGGGCACGGGACAGGCCGGCGATGACGGCGTTCTTGGAGCGCCGCGCGATCTCGCTCACCGCTTCGAAGTCACCCTGCGACGTGATCGGGAAGCCGGCCTCGATGACGTCGACGCCCATATCGTCCAAGAGCTCGGCGACCTCGAGCTTCTCCTCGAAGGTCATGGTGGCGCCGGGGCACTGCTCGCCGTCACGCAGCGTGGTATCGAAAATGATGACGCGGTCCTTATCGGACTTGTTCGCGGGGGCCATTGCAAATTTCCTTTTGAGCTTTCGCGCCGTCAGTCTGAAAGGCGCTTGAGGTGTCCGGTGATCTCGACCAACCCCTGAGCGCCCAGGCGCATGGCGCCCAGCCGGCCCTCAGGGGCAAGTAAGAAGAAGCCCGCCAATCAGGAGGGTGGGCAGCAGCGCGGCCGGGATCGTGGCGGCGGCCAGAGCCACCTCCCCCGAAATCCCATCGATTTGGCCGCGAATCAGCATTGCCAGACCCTTTTGAGCCCATAAATCCTCGGCCAAAACCGTTGACGGTTGGTTGCCAGAGGGCTCAGTGGCCTGTTTCTAGACGAGAAATGCCCGCAACCGCAACGCCAAAAGATGGTCAGAGGGGCTGACCTGTTTGAAGCGCTGCCTTGGTGTCCCGGACAAGCCGCAGCGCACAGCGTTGCGGCGCAGAGCCGGGACCCAGGCGGCATGGCGCGATGCGGATGGATGGGCCCCCGGCTCTGCAGCGCACCGTCCCCCGGACGATGCTTCGCATCGCCGGGATGCGTCCGGGGCACGAGAGCGGAGTACGGGGCATGCTTCCGCCGCGTCATTGCGAGCGAAGCGACGCTGTCATTCCCCGCCTTGTGCGCAATTGCGCATTGGGGCGGGGAATCCAGTACGCCGCGGCTTCTCGGTTCGATCACTGCGGCCTCTGGAATACTGGATCGCCCGGTCCTAGTGCGCAATTGCGCACTGGCCGGGCGATGGCACCGTGTGTGTGGTTGCAGGCATACTTTCTCGTTCTCGCGGCTTGAAACGCCCGAGCTTTGCTTGGTCACTCCACCCTCAAATCCAAGAGGGCGCAGGGAAGGCCGGGTGCCGGCTGGCACCCGCGGTCTGCTGCGCGAAAGGCACGCGCA
>NZ_LFJB01000076.1:0-56156 GCF_006658625.1 Bradyrhizobium sp. UNPF46 | reverse complement strand
TGGAAAAACCCCGCCGCTGCCTGCGGCGGGTTCGGAGCCAGGTCGCGGATCAGGATGTCGCTGTTCCCGGGCATTTCCGATCCGGCTCAAATCCCGAACGTCAGCTGCGGCTCCACATCGTCGCCGGTCTGGAGAGAGGAGAGCGATACCCCCAGCAGCCTGACACGCTTGGGCAGCGGCATCTCGACCTCGAGCAGGTCGCAAGCCAGCCGCTCCAGATTGTCGCGGGTCGCGACCGCCGCTGCCACGGATCTGCTGCGCGTGATGATCTCGAAATCGGCGAACTTGATCTTCAGTGTGACGGTGCGGCCGCGGTTGCCGGTGGTCTCGCAATGGCGCCAGACCTTGTCGACGAGAGGCTTGAGCTCGGCGGCCAGCGCGCCATATTCGACAAGGTCGGTCGAGAATGTGGTCTCCGCGCCAATCGACTTGCGGATCCGGTTGGCCCGGACCGGCCGCTCGTCGACGCCGCGCGAGATCCAGTAATAATAGGCGCCAGACTTGCCGAAATTGGCGTTCATGAACTCCAGCGTCTGATTGCGAATGTCGAGGCCGGTGAACAGGCCGAGCGCGTTCATCTTCGCCGCCGTCGCCGGCCCGATGCCGTGAAACTTGCCGACGGGCAGGGTTTCGACGAAGGCCTCGCCCATTCCGGGGGCGATCACGAACTGGCCGTTGGGCTTGCGATGATCGGAGGCGAGCTTTGCCAGAAACTTGTTGTAGGACACGCCCGCCGACGCGTTGAGGCCGGTCTCGGCCTTGATCTTCTCGCGGATGCGCAGGGCGATGTCACGCGCCAGCGGGATGCCTTGCAGATTTTCCGTCACGTCGAGATAGGCTTCGTCCAGCGACAAGGGTTCGATGATCGGCGTGTGCTCGGCGAAGATGTCGCGGATCTGCCTCGAGATTGCCTTGTAGACCTCGAAGCGCGCCTTGACGAAGATCAGGCCTGGGCATTGCCGTTTCGCCGTCACCGACGGCATGGCGGAGCGAACGCCGAACTTGCGGGCCTCGTAGCTGGCGGCCGCGACCACGCCGCGCTCGGCCGATCCTCCGACCGCAACCGGTTTTCCGCGCAGCTCCGGATTGTCACGTTGCTCCACCGACGCATAGAAGGCATCCATGTCGATATGGATGATCTTGCGGACCGGCGAGGCCTCGCCAGTCATCGTGTCGGATTCGCTCATGGAAAGATGATACAATTGCGCGATGTGATGCGCGAGGTGAGGGATGTTGCAGCTGTTGGTCTTCGTAGTGGGTGTGGTCGGGATGGGCTGGCTGATCGGCGCCACCAATCTTCCTGGCGAGTGGTATGCCGGCCTCGCCAAGCCGGGTTTCGTGCCGCCGAACTGGGCGTTCCCGGTGGCCTGGACCATCCTCTACGTCATGATCGCCATCGCGGGTTGGCGGACCTTTCGCCGCGAGCCGTCAGGCAAGGCCATGCTGGCCTGGGCTGCGCAACTCGCGCTGAACTTCGCCTGGTCGCCGGTCATGTTCACCATGCACCAGATCGGCGCCGCGTTGGTCATTCTCATTGGCCTGTTCGTCGCGATCGTGACGTATATCGGTCTGGAGATCTCCCGAGATAAACTGGCCGCCGCGTTGTTCCTGCCTTACGCCGCCTGGGTCGCGTTTGCCGGTGTGCTCAACGCGGCGATCTGGCGGTTGAATTGAGACTTCGGCGTCGACCGACCAGACCTGCTGCGAAGGGCGGTGCCTGCCTCAGTCAGGCCGATAGGCGATCGTCTCGCTACCTCGCCCGGGCGCAATTGCACTGCAACCTCGCGGCAGATGCGAGCGCTGACATTCAACTTCGGCCCGCATCGCCGGATGCAGGCGGACATATAGGGTTCGTTAACGCCGCGGCCCTAGCTTTTGGGTACTTGTGCAAGATCGCAAAAGGCTGCCGGATCGTCGATGACGGAGAATCATGCTGCCTCGACTTTGTCGGACGAGGTTCGCGTACGACTCTATGATCAGGCTCTGAATGTCGCCCGCATCGGCGCTTGGGAATGTGAACTCGAGACGGAGCGCCTGAGCTGGACCCAGGGTGTCTACGACATCTTCGGCTATCCCGCGAGCAATCCGCTGCGGCGCGCAAGCATCGTTGATCTCTACATCGATGAATCCAGGCGCAACATGGAACTCGCTCGTGCCGAGGTCATCCGAAGCGGTTGCCCGGTCACGCTCGATACCGAGATCAGGACATGGCGCGGTGAAAAGCGCTGGATGCGCCTCTCGATCAACGCGGTGCGAGAGGGCGAAAGGCCGGTGCGGATCTTCGGCTGCAAACAGGACGTCACTTCCGACCGACAGGCGCTGGAGAGCCTGCGGCAGCAAGCCGAAACCGATCCGCTTACCGGGCTCGCCAACCGGGCGATTTTTCAGGCCCGCTATCGCGAACTGGTCAACGACCGCCTGAATCATGGCTTCGCGTCGGCGCTCGTTCTGATCGACCTGGACGGCTTCAAGAAGCTCAACGATACGTTCGGCCATCTGGCCGGAGACGCATGCCTATGCGAGGTCGCACAGCGTTTGCGGCGGGCCTTTCACAATGCCGGCCTGGTCGGCCGGCTCGGTGGTGACGAATTCGCGATCATCCTGCGCGCTCCGACAAACCCGGCGCGCATCGCGCGCGTGCTGCAGCAGACCGTCGTGCTGTTGAGCCGCCCGCTGTTCTGGAACGGTCATCGCCTCGAAGTCAGCGCCTCGATCGGAGCTGCCGTAGTTGGCCGCCCGCACCGCCGGCGGATCGTCGAATTGTTCGCGGAAGCCGACATCGCGCTCTATGACGCGAAGGCCGCTGGCCGCAACCGAGTCCACCTGATCGGGGACGAAAAGCATAACCTGGCGGCCTAGAGCGGATTGCGCGGACCGCTGCCGGAGCCGCGTTGCGGCACATGCACGTCCAAACGGCCACCGTATTTGCGAAAATTCCCGATTGAACAGTTCGCAGTTTTATTCTGCACGGGGGGCAGACTGGCGCACCCGACACGATTCGAACGTGTGACCTTTGCCTTCGGAGGGCAACGCTCTATCCAGCTGAGCTACGGGTGCTAGTCGAGGTTCATTTAGCCGATTGGCGAGGGGCGGGCAACCGCTTCTCGCCGGATCGGCACTTAAGCCGATTTGCGCCGAAAGAGGCCCGGAACCTGCTTGGCCTGCCGTCCCAGGGCGGCGAATTCGGCCAGTACGCGTTCGGCGCAGATGACCTGGTTGCGGCCGAGCCGTTTGGCGACGTAAAGCGCCTCGTCGGCCGCGCCCAGCAGGCGGTCGGGGCCGCCGTCGACCGCGCCGGGAATGTGGCTGGCGACGCCGACGCTGAGGGTGACGTGGTCGCCGGCGCCCGCAGCGCCATGGACGATCTGCAAGGCCATGACGGCGCTGCGGATTTCCTCGGCGATGACGCAGGCGCTGTCGCAATCCATGTCCGGCAGGATCAGCGCGAACTCCTCGCCGCCGTAGCGGCTGGCGAGATCGAGCGGGCGCACGGCATGCCGGCTGACGACGGAAGCGATCGCCCGCAGGCATTCGTCGCCGATCTGGTGGCCGTGATGGTCGTTGAACAGCTTGAAATGATCGACGTCGACGAACAGCAGCGCCAGCGGCCTCTGCGTGCGGTGGGCGCGCGCCCATTCGCTCGCCAGCATCTGGTCGAACGAGCGGCGGTTCGACAGGCCGGTCAGGCCGTCCTTGGTGGCGAGCTCCTTCAGCGCCATCTCGGCGCGCTTCTGGTCGGTGAGGTCGCGCAGCGTCTCCACCACGGCGATCAGATGTCCGGCCTCGTCGTGGATGGGGCCGGCATCGATGGCGAGATAGAGCTGGTTGCCGAGCTTGGGCATCGTGCACCAGTTCTCCGCGGAAAAGCCGAGCCCGTTATGGCCGCGCGCGGCATATTCCGAATAGAACTCCGGCAGCCGCTCCGGCCGGTCGAGCGCGACGAGGTCGGCAAGGCAGGGGCGCCTGGTCTCGTAGAAGCCCTGCCAGTGCCTGTTGGTGCCGATCACCTCCGAGGCGGCCAGACCGGTCAGCCGCTCGCATGCCCTGTTCCAGATCACGACGCGGCGCTTGGGGTCGATCACGAAGGTCGGTACCACCAGATGCTGCATCAGCCGCACGGCATAGGAATCCGCGACGTCGACGGTCTTGCCTGGAGCTCTGCTTGAAATCCTTCCCGGCTTTGCCATCAGGCCACCGCCGCGACCGGCACGATGCCGGGCGAACCATCGCCCGTGCCGAACAGTTTCCGCACCTCCGCGGCCGGCTTCGGCGCGCTGAACAGGTAGCCCTGCATCTGCGTGCAGCCGAGCGCGCGCAGCATCTCGCGCTGCGCCTCGGTCTCGACGCCTTCGGCGACCGTGGTCATGCTGCTGGCGGCTGCAATGTTCACCACCGCCTGCACGATCACGGGTGCGCCGCTCGTCTCCGCGATGTCGGCGACGAAGCAGCGGTCGATCTTGATCTTGTCGAACGGGAAGCGCTTGAGATAGCTGAGCGAGGAATAGCCGGTGCCGAAATCGTCGAGCGCGATGCGCACGCCGATCGAGCGGAGCTGGTGCAGGATCGAGAGCGCAGCCTCGTCGTCGCGGATCAGCACGGCCTCGGTGATCTCGATCTCGAGCCGGCGCGGGTCGAGGCCCGAGGCGGCGAGCGCGCCCGCGATCCGCAGCGCCAGCGTGTCGCATTTGAGCTGAACCGGCGACACGTTGACCGCGACGCGGATATGCGTCGGCCAGGTCGCTGCCTCGTTGCAGGCCATGCGGAGAACCCAGTCGCCGAGCTCGGTGATCAGGCCGGTATCCTCGGCGACCGGAATGAACTCGGCCGGCGACACCATGCCGCGCTCGGGGTGGCGCCAGCGCAGCAGCGCCTCGCAGCCCGAGACTTCGTTGGTACGCAGGTCGACCAGCGGCTGATAGTGAATCTCGAAGCCGCCGTTCACCAGCGCCTGCCGCAGATCCTGCTCCATGCTCAGGCGCGCCCTGGCGCTCGCATCCATCTCCGGCTCGAAGAAGCGGTGGGTGCGGCGCCCCTCGGCCTTGGCGCCGTACATCGCCAGATCGGCGTTCTTGACGAGCTGGTCGAGATCGGTGCCGTCCTGCGGCGCAAGGGCGATTCCGATGCTCGCATCGGTGGAGAGCTGATGACCGAGACAATGATAGGGCTGTCGGATCGCCTGGTAGATCCGGGTCACGAAGGACAGCACCTCGGCAGAGGATTGGATCCCGGTCTGGATCACCGCGAATTCGTCGCCGCCCAGGCGCGCGATCAGGTCGCCGTCCTTGAGGCAGCCGCGCAGACGGCTTGCGATCGCCTTCAGCAGCTCGTCACCGACGTGGTGGCCGAGCGAATCGTTGATGCCCTTGAACTCGTCGACGTCGATGTAGAGCAGCGCAAACTGATCCCCGTCGGCGACCTTCGCCAGCTCGCGCTCGATCTGCTCGCGGAACAGCGTGCGGTTCGGCAGGTCGGTGAGCGCATCGTAATGCGCCATATGTGCGATCTTCTCGTCGGCCCGGCGTCGCTCGGTGACGTCGTCGATGACGTGAATGAGATAGCGCGGCTCGCCGGCGTCGTCGCGGATGCCGATCCGCGTTGACGTAATGTAGCGCAACCCCATGCCCGGCATCTGCCAGGCGTGCTCGTCCTTGAACAGTCCCTTGGCCGATTGCAGCGCGCTGCTGTCGTCCGCGGTGATGTGGGCCGCGTGCGCCTCGGGGAAGATGTCGAAAGCAGTCTTGCCCATGACCTCCTGGCGCGATTGGCCGAACAGCTGCTCGGCGACGCCGTTCAGCAGCAGGTATTGCCGCGTGCGCGCATCCTTCACCGTGATCTGCGACGGGATATGGTCGATGATCTCACGCAGGAACGTGTGGTTGCGGTCGCGCTCCCGCTCGAGATTGCGGCGCTCCGTAATGTCCTCGATCGTCGCGACCCAGCCGCCCTGGGCGAGCGGCGTGTTGATGACCTGGAAGGCCCGGCCGTTGGCGAGCTGGTGCGTGCGCGTGGAGACCGTGCCTTCGGCCACGACCCTCATGACGTCGGCGCAAAACGCCTCGACGTCGCCGTCGAATGCATTGCGCTCCTTGCGATGGTACATCGCCTCGCGGATGTGACAGCCGGGCTTGATGACGTCGTGCGAGAGACCGAACATCTCGGCGTAACGGCGGTTGCAGGTGACGATATAGCCGTTCGCGTCGTACAGGATCAGTCCCTGCGACATGTTGTTCAGGGCGGTGTCGAGCCGCAGCCGCTCGGCCTCCAGCCGTTGCTGCGCCTCGCGGTTCTGCCGGCTGATCTGGCGGATGATCAGATAGAGGATCAGCGCGATGACGGCTGCCGAGAGCGCGGCGGTCGTCACCATGAAGCCGGTCTGCTGGCGCCAGTCGGCCAAAGCCGCTGCCGTGGTGTTGGTGGCGACGATGACGAGCGGGAAGTGCGTCAGCGACGCGGCCGAGCCGAGACGCTCCCCGCCGTCGACCGGGCTCCTGACGCGAAGCGTGCGCAGGCCGCCCTCGCTGAGCACCTTCTGCATCAGCGGGGCGTCCTTGTAGCTCCGCCCGATCAGGTCTTCGCGGTGCGGATAGCGCGCCAGCATCTTGCCTTCGCGATCGAACAGCGAGATGGCGGTGCCCTCGGCCAGCGCGACGGATGCGAAATAGTTCTGATAGCTGTCCGGATCGATCCGGCGGACCATCGCGCCGAGGAAGGTACCGTCTGCGCCGTTCAGGCGGCGCGCGACGATCGTGGTCCATTTGTTGATGATGAAGCTGCGGACGGATTCCAGCAGCACCGGTTCGGCGCTCGGATTGGTCTTGAATGTCTGGAAATAGGCCCGGGACGAAACGTTGATCTTGGGCAGCGGCTGGCCCCGCGACCAGTTGATCAAATCGCCGTCGGCATCGTAGATCGCGATATCGCCGAGATAGGACACGGAGCTGATCTTGCTGCGCAGCATCTGGTGCGCCGCTGGCCCGGACATCCGTTCGCGGAACATCGCGGGCGAGCTGATCTCGACCAGGTTCATCTGCCCGATCAGATCGGCGGCGACGACGTCGGAATCCTCAAACTGCTGATCGAAGTGCCGCGCGATCAGCTGCACCGTGTTTTCCAGCTCGCGTTCGCGATTGGCCAGCGTGCGTTCGCGAAACTCGCCGACGGCCATGGCCGTCAAGCCGAAGATGCCCGCGACCAGCAACACGCCGCACAGGGTCAACCACAGGACGGGGCCACGCCGCGTCAAGGCCTCCCAGCCGTTCGTTGCGGCTCGAGACATTCCGGTTGCCACCGTGGAAAAGACCTGGCGCATTCCCCCTCCCTGGAGGAACACGAATACACCGCACAAATGGCCCAAACCTTAGGAAAGCCAGTTACCTAAGCATTAATCGGGTTGCGCAGTCCCGTCCGGATACAGTGGAGCGGGAATCACGTCGCGGTTGCGCGGCGCGCGCCGTCAACGCTGCGTCGCATCATGAATCGTGCGTTAATGCGAGCCGCCGCCCTTGTCGCCGGCCGGATTCCGCAGCCGCCCCACCACGCCGGTCGGAAAGAAGTAGACGCTGGCGATGAACAGCAGGCCGAGCCATAGCAGCCAGCGATCGGGATGCAGCAGTCCCGGCAGCAATGGCAGCCCGGCCTCGGAGGCCGCCTTGGAGGCGACGCCCATCAGCGACTGCAGATAGTTCTGGGCGAGGATGAAGATGCTGGCGCCGATGATCGCGCCATAGATCGTGCCCATGCCGCCGATGACGACCATCAGCAGGATGTCCAGCATGATCGAGAAGCTGAGTGAGGTATCCGGACCGGCATAGCGCAGCCACAACGCATTCAAAATGCCGGCGCCGGCGGCCACCAGCGCGGCGAGGCAGTTGGCGTAGGTCAGATGAAACACCGTTCGGAAGCCGAGCGCCTCGGCGCGGAAGCGGTTCTCGCGGATGGCCTGCAGCACGCGCCCGAACGGTGAGTTCACGACGCGGAGCAAAGCGAGGATCATCAGGGCCGAGACGGCGAACACCAGATAGAAGGTCAGGATGCGGCCGTTGATCTCGAAGCCGAAGAGGTTCTTCGAGATCAGCACCGTACCGGGGCGAAGCAGCTCCGGCAGCTGAAAGCTGCGTCCGTCCTCGCCGCCGGTCAGCCAGGACAGTTGCGAGGCCAGAACCTGGAACGCGGAGGCGACCGCGAGCGTGATCATGGCGAAGAAGATCGCCGCGACGCGCAGCGAGAACAGGCCGATGGCAAGCGCGAGCAGGGCTGCGAGCGGCAAGCCGACGACGATGCCGGTGGCGACCGCAGCCCAGTTCGGGCCCATGCCGTACAGCGCGATCGCGATCGCGTAGCTGCCGATGCCGTAGAACATGGTGTGGGCGAACGACACCGAGCCGGTATAGCCGAGCAAGAGGTCGTAGGAGGCGACCAGCGCGGCGAAGACGCAGATCTTGGCCGCGACGTTCAACGCCTTCGCCCCCGGAAACAGGAACGGCGTCGCCGCCAGCGCCAGGATGATGACGACGAGAACGAGCGTGAGGATTCGGCTACGCGGCGGATCGCCTGAGAGGATCATCATCGGCTGGTCACCGCATAGAGGCCGCGCGGCCGCCACATCAGAATGGCGACCATCAGCAGGATGTTGGACACGAGGGCGAGTTTCGGCACCAGGAAGCCGCCATAATTGGCGACCATGGCCACCAGGATTGCACCGATGAAGCAACCGCCGATCGACCCCAGGCCGCCGATGATGACGACGATGAAGATCAAGACGGTGAGGTCGTCGCTCATGGAGGCGTGCACCTGCTCGCGATACAGCGCCCACATCACCCCGCCGAGGCCGGCCAGCGCCGATCCCGTCATGAACACGCCGAGGAACAGGCGGCGGATGCGATAGCCGAGCGCCTCGACCATCTCGCGATTCTCGACGCCGGCGCGGATCAGGAGCCCGAGCTTGGTGCGATTCAGCACGAGCTGGATCGCGATGAAGACGGCAAGGCCGATCAGCATCGCCAGCACGCGGTACTTTGCGATCGCGACGTCACCGAGGATGAAGGAGCCGCGCAGCGATGTCGGCAGCGGCATCGGGATGATCTGCGGTCCCCACAGCGCATAGAGCGTCTGCTCGGCGACGATCAGGCCGCCTGTCGTCATCAGGATCTGCTTCAGGTGCTGGCCGTAGACCGGCAGGATCAGCACGCGCTCGACGACGAGGCCGAGCGCGCCCGACACCGCCATCGACAGCAGCGCCGCCGGCGCCAGCACCGCGAGGTTGATCCAGAGCGAGTCGGCCTGCACGGAGGCGGCGAATGGCGCGAACACCAGCGTCGCGACATAGGCGCCGACGGCGATGAAGGCGCCGTGGCCGAAATTGAGCACGTCCATCAGGCCGAACACCAGCGTCAGGCCCGAGGCCATGATGAAGATCATCATGCCCATGGCAAGGCTCGCGGCGGTCAGCGTCAGCCAGGAGGAGGTCGAGCCGATCAGTGGGATCATCAGCAGCGCGAGCGCGACCGGCAGCAGGATCGGCGCGATATCGCGCTTCGGCTTCGGCAGTGGATCGGTTGCGGCAAGGTCAGTCACTGATGCGCCTCCAGGCTCAGGCCGAGCAGCCGCTCCTGCAGCGGCACGTCGGCGGCGAGCGCCGCCATCTCGCCACGATGGACGATGGTGCCGTTGTCCATCACCAGCACGTTGTCGCCGAGCTCGCGGGCGGCGAAGAAATTCTGTTCCACCAGGAGGATCGTCGCACCCTTGCGCTTGATCTCCTTCAGGCATTCGATCAGCGCCACGATGATCGCCGGCGCCAGCCCCTTTGTCGGCTCGTCTATCAGCAGCAGCTTGCGCGGCTCGATGATGGCGCGCGCGATCGACAGCATCTGCTTCTGCCCGCCCGAGAGGCTTCCCGCGCGCGACAGCCAGAACCGGCGCAGCGCCGGGAAGAAGCCGAAAATCCATTCCAGCTGCTTGTCGTCCATCGCAGCGTCGCGCGCCGCCAGCACGAGGTTCTCCTTCACCGTGAGATCGGAGAACACCGCCATGCTCTCCGGCACGTAGCCGACGCCGAGCCGGGCGATGTCGGGCGTGGCGCGGCTCTCGATACGCTCGCCGGCGAGACTGATCTCGCCGGATGAGGCCTGCCACAGGCCCATGATGGTGCGCAGCGTCGTGGTCTTGCCGGCGCCGTTGCGGCCGAGCAGCATCGTGACCTGTCCTTCCGGGACCGCGAGGTCGATGCCCTGGAGGATGTGGTAGCGCCCGATATGAGTGTGCACGCCGGAGAGTTTGAGGAGATCGGTCATGCGGCACTCTCGGCAGTGTTCTTGGGAGCAACGCCGAGATAGGCCTCCTGCACGATCGGCGAGGCAATCACCTCGGCGGGCGGGCCGTCCGCGACGAGTTGCCCGTTATGCAGAACGATGATGCGGTCGGCGAGCGAGCGCACCACGTCCATCTTGTGCTCGACCAGCAGGATGATCTTGCTCTTGTCCTGCTTGAGCTGCGCGATCAGGTTGAGCACGACAGGCACCTCGTCGATGCTCATGCCGGCAGTCGGCTCGTCGAACATGAAGACATCAGGTTCGAGCGCGATCATCAGCGCCACCTCGAGCTTGCGCTGATCGCCATGCGACAGTGCGGTCGCGGCAACGCCGCGGCGGCTGCCGAGCGCGACCTGGTCGAGGATGGCATCGGCGCGCGCGATCAGGTCGCGGCGCACCATCCACGGCCGCAGCATGTCGTAATGGGTGCCATTGGCAGCCTGCACCGCGAGGCGGACGTTCTCCTCGACCGTCAGGTTCGGAAAGAGGTTTGTGAGCTGGAATGCGCGTCCGAGGCCTGCGCGCGTGCGCATCGGCGCGGACTGCTGCGTGATGTCGGTGCCGTCGAACAGAATGTTGCCGCTGGAGGCGCGCAACTGACCCGAGATCAAATTGAAATAGGTGGTCTTGCCGGCGCCGTTCGGCCCGACGATCGCGGTGAGCTCGCCCGGACGGAACGTGCAGGTCACGCTGTTGACCGCGACATGGCCGCCGAAGCGGATGGTGAGGTCGCGGGTTTCGAGGGAGAGCGTCATTGGATGTCTGGCAAATGATGATCGGGATATCGCCGCGGGCCACGCTGCGCTCCCTCCCCCGCTTGCGGGGGAGGGCGGGGGAGAGGGTGTCTCCGCGGGCAAGAACCCCCAAGAGGACAGAGCCCTCTCCCGCAAGCGGGAGAGGTGCAGAAGATCACCGCTTGTTCTTGATCGGAACGTCCATGTCCTCGATCTTCAGCTCGCGCACCGGCTCGAGGACAGCCCAGGCGACGTTCGGATCGACCTTGACCTTGAAGTGATACATGCTCTGCAGCGCCTGATGATCTTCCTTCCGGAACACCATCTTGCCCTTCGGCGTGTCGAACTCGAGGCCCTCCATCGCCGTGATCAGCTTCTCGCTGTCGGTCGACTTGGCCTTGTTGACGGCGGCGACGACGGACATCGCAGCGGCAAAGCCGCCCGCGGTGAAGAAGTCCGGCGGCGCGTTGAAGCGCTTCTGGTGCTCCGCAACCAGCCAGTCGTTCACCGGGTTCTTCGGGATCTCATAGTAGTAATAGGTCGCACCTTCCATGCCCGGCAGGCCCTTATAGGCAGCGAGCGCCGGCAGGATGTTGCCGCCGGTGGAGAGCTCGATGCCGTAGCGCTTCGGATCCATGTCCTGAAGCTTGGCCAGCGGATTGCCGGCGCCAGCCCAGATCACCCAGATCACCTTGCGGCCCGGCTTGTCCTTCAGCGCGTCGAACAGGCGCTGGCCGACCGCGGTGAAGTCGGTGGTGTTGGTCGGAGCATATTCTTCCGCCGCCAGCGTCGCGCCGGTCTTGGCGAGCGCGTCCTTGAAGGCGGCGACGCCGTCGCGGCCGAACGCATAGTCCTGCGCCAGGGTTGCGACGGTGACGCCCTGCTTGCCGATCGCGACCGCGTTCGAGATCGCGTCCTGCGAGGAGTTGCGCGCGGTGCGGAAGATGTAGCGATTCCACTTCTCGCCGGTAATCTGGTCCGCGACGGCGGGCTCGACGATCAGGATCTTCTTGTTCTCCTCGGCGACGGGGAGAATGGCGAGCGCCGCGGCCGACGAGGTCGTGCCGATCGCAATGTCGGCCTTGTCGTCCTGATAGGCTTCGGCGAGGGCGGCCTTGGCGAGGTCCGGCTTGCCCTGGTCGTCCTTGGTGATGATGACGATCTTGCGACCGTCGAGCGTCATCGTGCCCTTGGTCGCGTACTCAAAGCCCATCTTCAGGCCGGTCTCGGTCTGCTTGGCGTAGGCCTCGAGCGGGCCGGTCTTGCCGTAGATCAGCGCGACCTTGAGATCGTCGGCTTGCGCGGAGGTGCCCGCGCCGAGCGCGAGGATGGTTGTTGCTATGATGAGTGATCGACGCACGATGGTCCCTCCTGATTCAACGTTTCTCGGCAACAGCGATTTGCACAAGCTTGCGAACATTGCAATTACACCTTCCGGCCGAGCGCGTCGGCCTTTTTAGCCTGCATCATTTTTGGGCCAGCCGCGCCTCGCCGGCTCCCTCGGCCTGACGCCGGTCCGACTGCGCCTCGTCGGCGCTTTCGAAAATATGCGGCGCGACGCCGCGCTTCTCCAGGGCTTCGCCGAGCTTGATGCGCAGGAAGCCCGAGGTGGTGTAGCGCGACACGCCGGAGTAGAAGCGATCGACCAGGCTGCGCACCATCGCTGAATAATCGTCCATCAACTCCGGCAGGATGGAAAAATTGTCATAATTGACGATGGCGTAGACCCGGCGGCCGAGCGGCGTGAGCCTGGCCTCGACGATCGCTGCGATGGTGTCGATCTCGGCCTTGCTGCGCAGCGGATAGCGCTCGAGATTGACGAAGAACAGGTTCTGCTGCTCGTCCAGCGTGAAGCGCTGCTCGAGCGGAATGGTGAGCAGGCGCTCGCGCAGCTCCATCAGGCCGTCGCCGAAGATGCGCGCGTCCATCAGCGCCGGATCGCGCGGGATCAGCGGCTTGAAGTCCATCAGGCGCAAAATGTCGCGCTCGATGTCGATGCCGGGCGCGATCTCGGTGAGTTCGAGCCCGTCCGCCCCGAGCTCGAACACGCAGCGCTCGGTGACGTACAGCGTGCGCTGCTTGCGTGCGCCGGCAAACGGGCCGCTGAAGGTGACGTGCTCGACGCTGTCGACGAATTTGCGCGACTTGGCCTCGTCGAGGATGACGAGCTTCCCGTCGCTCACCGCAATGCGCTGCCTGCCCGCACCGAAGGTGCCGACGAAGATGACCTCCTTGGCGTTCTGGCTGATGTTGATGAAGCCGCCGGCGCCCGCGAGCTTCGGCCCGAACTTGCTGACATTGAGGTTGCCGGCGCGATCGACCTGGGCGAGGCCGAGAAAGGCGGCGTCCAGGCCGCCGCCGTCGTAGAAATCGAACTGATAGGGCTGGTCGATCACGGCCTGCGTGTTGATCGCCGCGCCAAAGTCGATGCCGCTCGCGGGAATGCCGCCGATCACGCCAGGCTCAGCCGTCAGCGTGATGAGGTCGATGATCCGTTCTTCATTGGCGACCGAGGCGATCCCCTCGGGCATGCCGATGCCGAGATTGACGACGCTGTTGGCCTTCAGCTCCAGCGCGGCGCGCCGGGCGATGATCTTGCGCTCGCTGATGGGCATGACCGGCAGGGAAGCTGCGCGGACGCGGATCTCGCTCGAGAAGGCCGGATTGTACTGCGTGCCGAAAGTCTGCCAGTGGTTCTCGGGCCTTGCCACCACGACGCAGTCGACGAGGATGCCGGGAATCTTCACCTGGCGCGGATTGAGGCTGCCGGCTTCGGCGACGCGTTCGACCTGGGCGATGACGATGCCGCCGGAATTATGCGCGGCCATGGCGATGGCCAGCGCTTCCAGCGTCAGCGCCTCCTTCTCCATGGTGAGGTTGCCGTCGGGATCGCCCGTGGTGGCGCGGATGATTCCGACATTGATCGGAAACGTCTTGTAGAGCAGGCACTCTTCACCGCTGATCGTGATCAGCTCCACGAGATCCTCGGTGGTGCGCGCGTTCAGCTTGCCGCCGCCGTGCCTGGGGTCGACGAAGGTGCCCATGCCGACGCGGGTGACATGGCCGGGCCGATGCGCGGCGATGTCGCGGAACAGATGCGTGATGACGCCCTGCGGCAGATTGTAGGCCTCGATCTGGCCAGCGATCGCGAGCTGCTGCAACTTCGGCGCAAGGCCCCAATGTCCGCCGATCACGCGCCGGACCAGGCCTTCATGCCCGAAATGGTTGAGGCCGCGATTCTTGCCGTCGCCCTGGCCCGCCGCATAGACCAGCGTCAGGTTGCGCGGCTTTCCTTGCGTATAGGGCGCATCGCCCTCGTGGGAGAGATAGAGCTCCTCCAGCGCGATCGCGATCTCCTCGGCAAAGCCGATGCCGACGAAGCCGCCGGTCGCCACCGTGTCGCCGTCGCGGATCAGCATGACCGCCTCGGCCGCCGTGACGACCTTGCCCTTCTCGGAATTGCGCAGGTAAGGCAGTGCTGGATGATGGCTCACGGCGTTCCTCCCTATCCCTTCGACCGCATGCCGTTGTTGCTTGATCCTATCGCGAGGAGCAGCCGTGGAACAGCTTGCTCCTCGCGACGGGCGACAAGATCAGGACGTTCAGGCCTGAACTATCTTGCGTGTTTCGGTGGCGAAATAGACCGACACGATCGTGATGAGCGCGAGCGCGATCATGTAGAGCGAGATCGGCCAGGTCGCCGGCGCGTAGGCCGTCATCAATCCCGTCGCGATCAGCGGCGACAGCGCGCCGGCGAAGATCGAGGCGAGGTTGTAGCCGAGCGAGACGCCGCTATAGCGCACCTTGGTGCCGAACAGCTCCGACAGGAAGCTCGCCTGCGGCCCGTACATCGCGGCGTGACCGACGGCGAGGCCGAGCACGATCGCGATCCAGGCATATTGCGGGTTCTTGGTTGCCAGCAGCATGAACAGCGGGAACGACATCAGCGCCGAGAACACCGCGCCGAAGATGTAGATCGGCCGCCGCCCGAGCCGGTCGGACAGCGCGCCGAAGGCGGGGATGGTGAAGGTCTCGATGGCGGCGCCAATCAGGACGCCGTTGAGCATGTCCTGCTTGTTCATGCCGAGCGATTGCGTGGCATAGGCGAGCACGAAGGTGGCGTAGATGTAGAAGAAGCCGTTCTCGGCGAAGCGCGCGCCCATCGCCAGCAGGATGTTCTTGGGATACATGCGGATCGCCTCGACGATCGGCATCTTCACGTCCTGCTTGGTGTCCTTGACCTTCTGGAATTCCGGCGATTCCGCGATGGTGAAGCGGATCCAGAGGCCGACCAGCACCAGCGCGATCGAGAACAGGAACGGGATGCGCCAGCCCCAGGCATAGAGCTGCGCGTCGGTCAGCATCGCCGACACCACGGAGAATACCAGCGTGCCGAGCACGAGGCCGAGCGGCGCCCCTAACTGCGGCCAGCTGCCGTAAAAGCCCTTCTTGTCCGCCGGCGCATGCTCGACCGCCATCAGCACCGCGCCGCCCCATTCGCCGCCGAGGCCAAAACCCTGGATCAGCCGGCAGGTGACGAGCAGGACCGCGGCCCCGATGCCGGCGGTCTCGTAGGTCGGCAGGAAACCGATCGCTGCGGTCGCCGCGCCCATGATCAGCAGCGTCAGATAGAGCATGGTCTTGCGGCCGATCTTGTCGCCGTAATGCCCGAACACGACGCCGCCGAGCGGGCGTGCGATGAAGCCGAGCGCGTAGGTCGCGAACGCCAACAGCGTTCCCATCATCGGGTCGAAGGTCGGAAAGAACAGCTTGTTGAAGATCAGCGCGGCGGCGGTGCCGTAGAGGAAGAAGTCGTACCACTCGATGGCCGTGCCGATCAGGCTCGCGGTGGCGACCGTGACGTGCGAGGGCTGTCTCGCCTGAAGCTGATGGACAGAGATCGCTTCACTCATCCTGCGTCCTCCCTGGTTTGAGAATGCGCATGTGCAGCATGCGTCATTGTGCAGGGCGAAGAGCAAGGTCCGCGCCAGATGCGGAGGGTTTGCGCAAATTGGCTGAAAACACGGCAAATCCCGCCAACGTGGGCGGAGCGAGCGGCGCAGCGCCGTGTCCGGAATCCGAGACTCCGGACACATTCGTGTCTCGAAACTCAGACGGAGGCCGGCCCTGCGGCGAGGCCGAACTTGGCGAGCTTCTTGTAGAAGGTCGCGCGCGAGATCTGGAGCATCCTGGCTGCTTCCGAGATCTGGCCATTGCTGGCGGCGAGCGCCTGTTCCAGCGTGTGCTTCTCGAACTCGGCCTCGGCTTCGGCGTAGGGCAGGACGAGGCCGGTTGGCCGCGATGGCGCCGCGGGTATCGTCTCCGCGCTCACGGGGAGAATGCGGTCGAAGTCGTCGCTGGTGAGGCGTCCCGAATCGCTCAGGATCAGTGCGCGTTCCAGGATGTTGCGCAGCTCGCGGACGTTGCCGGGCCAGTCATACCGCGCCAGCGCGGCGAGGCCGCTCGGCGTGATCCTGGCGTTGAGATAGTCGCCGGACGCACTGATGTCTTCGAGCAGCCGTCCGCAGATCTCGGGCAGGTCGTCCAGGCAGTGGCGCAGCGGCGGCAGCTCGATCGAGAGCACGTTGAGCCGGTAATAGAGGTCGGCCCGGAATGTCCCCTCGCTGACCCGTTTGTGCAAATCGACATTGGTGGCCGCGATCACGCGCAGGTCGACCTTGGTGACCTTGTCGGAGCCGAGCGGCTCGATCTCGCGCTCCTGCAGCACGCGAAGAAGCTTGGCCTGCAATTGCAGCGGCATCTCGCCGATCTCGTCGAGAAACAGCGTGCCGCCGTCGGCGACCCGGAACTTTCCCTCGCGTCCCTTGCGGTCCGCGCCGGTATAGGCGCCCGGCACGGCGCCGAAGAATTCCGATTCGATCAGCGTCTCCGGGATCGCCGCGACGTTGACGCTGACGAACGGCTTTTCGGCGCGGGCGGACGCGTTGTGGATGGCCTGCGCCAGCATTTCCTTGCCGGTGCCGGTCTCTCCGGTGAGCAGGACGGTGACGCTCTGGCGCGCGGCACGCGCCGCGAGCTCCTTGGCCTGCGCAATGCCCGCGGTGGTGCCGACATAGTCTTCGAAGGTGAACCGCGCGGCGCGCGCATGCGACAATTGCCGCCGCGCCAGCCGCAGATCGTTCTCGAGCTGGGCGACGCGGCCGAGCAGCGGCTTCAGGCCTTCGAGGCGGTCGTAAAGCACGAAACCGATCGCGCCGATGATGTTGCCCTTCTCGTCCTCGATCGGCATGCGCGTGACGACGAGCTGCTCGCCGCCGAGCTCCATGATGTCGAGGATGATCGGCTCCCCCGTCTCCACGACCCTTCGCATCAGGCTGTTGGGGATGACCTCCTCGATCGGGCGGCCGAGCGCCTCGGATTCATGCGAGAGGCCCATCGCAGTGACGTATTTTTCGTTGACATAGACGACGCGTCCGCTGCGGTCGATCGCGATGGCGCCCTCGCACAGATGCTCCAGCCGCTCGAACAGCGTTTCCATGGCGCGTGCGCGGATATAGGCGGGATCGCTGACGACGGAAGAGGGACCGGACATGGCATGCCTCGCGGGAAGCCTGCCCGTGTATTACCAAAAGACCAGCAATTTCAAAGGGGGAAATGGGGGCGTTGAGATGCCGCCCCATCCCCGCTGTCATGCTCCGGCTTGACCGGGGCAGCCAGTACGCCGCGGCCTTTCGATTCAATAACGACTGTCTCTGGAATACTGGGTCGCCCGGTCAAGCCGGGCGACGACAGCCAGATTGGAGCGGCGCCATCGTCCCTACCGCCGGTATCCGCTCGCGCGCGAATAGCCCTGGCGGTTGTGCTGCATCGGGCGGCTGACGACGCTCGCCCGCGACTCGCTGGAGAGCGGGGTGGCGAGCTTCAGCTCCTCGAGAAAGATCGGGCGCGAGAAGTAATAGCCTTGCGCGTAGCGGATCTTGGTCGCGGCCTGGAGATAAGCGAGCTCTTCGTAGGATTCGAGGCCTTCGGCGATCACGGTCATGCCGAGCGCCTCGCTCAAGGATTCGATCGCGCGCAGGATGCCCTGGCTGCGCGGGCGCTTATGGATGTCGGTGATGAAGGAGCGGTCGATCTTGATCTCGTCGGCCGTGATGTCGGCCAGCGCCGAGAGCGATGAATAGCCGGTGCCGAAATCGTCGATCGAGATGCCGACGCCGAGCTTGCGGAACATCGGCAGGATCTCGGCCTGGAAGTGATTCTTGGCGACGAAAGCGTCTTCCGTCACCTCGATCATGAAGCGCTGGGGAAAGCCGGTCTCTTCCAGCGCCTGCGCAAAGCTGCGCATGAACTCGGGCTTGCCGGCCTGCTTGGCGGCGACATTGATGCTGATGGTGGCTTCCGCGCCGAACGTCTCGTTGATCAGGTCGATCGATTTGACGATCTCGGCGAGCACGAGATGAGTGAGCTCGTCGATCAGCCCGAGCTCGCCGGCGAGATTGATGAACGAGCCGGGCGCCTGGATCACGCCTTCGTCGTCGCGCAGGCGCACCAATGCCTCGATGCCCTTCACGGCCTGCGTGCGGATGTCGACCTTGGACTGGAAAGCGCAGCAGAAGCGCTTTTCGAGGATCGCGAGCCGCAGCGACTGCTCGATCTTGGTCCGCGCCTGCGCCTCGCGCTCCATGCTGGCATCGAAGAAGGCCGCCATCCCCTTGCCGTCATTCTTGATGCGATACATCGCGATGTCGGCGTTCTGGCGCAGCGTCTCGAAGCTGCTTCCGTGATCGGGATAGAGGCTGATGCCGACCGAGGTCGAGGCGAAGACCTCCGAATTGTCGATGAAGAACGGCGCGGTCAGCCGCTCCAGCGTCGCCTGGATGAACTCGGCGACCTCCTCCTGGCTCTGGATCGGCGAGAGCAGCAGCAGGAATTCGTCGCCGGAGATGCGCGACAGCATGTCCGAATCGCGCAGGTCGCGTCCGAGCCGCTTCGACAGCTCGACCAGCAGCGCGTCGCCGACGGCGTGGCCGTAATAGTCGTTGATGTGCTTGAAATTGTCGACGTCGAGGAAGGCCAGCGCGAAACGCTCGCCGCCGCTTCTCTCGGACAGCAGGCCGTTGGCGCGATGTTCGATCACGCGCCGCGAGGGCAGCCCGGTCAGCTCGTCGAAATAGGCCGAGCGGAACAGCTGGTCCTCGAAATTCTTCTGCTCGGTGATGTCGGAGGACGCCGAGATCAGCAGCTCGCGTCCGGCGAGGCGGACGGGACGATGGGTGGTGAGCAGCACTTGTCGGGCGGCGCCGCCATGAAGCGCCTCCTCGGTGACGACAGGCTGGCCGGCACTCAGGGCCTGGCGGCAGGCTTCGCGGCGCGGCGAAAGATCGGGTGAGGGACGGCTGCCGTCCATGCCGAGCTGCGCGGCCGCGGCGTCGTTAACCAGCAGAAGCTCGCCATGCGCATCCTGCACGGTCAGGCCCGCCGGCAGCATTCTAACGATTTCCTTGAGAAATCCGAGTTCGGCTTCGCTCGCGCCGGAATATTTGTTGTCGTTCATAGAAGTCATGAATCTTGTTGTTTCAGCGCGTTTTGCAATGAGCACGATCTTGCGTGGTTCCCTCTTAAGTTTGGTTAAGGGCTCCGGAGAAATACGGGGGTGTTTTGGGTGAAACTTGCGACGATGCGAGCTACGCCGACGATCGTCATTAACAGAGCGTCAACGGCGCATGCGAAACGGCGGGCAGCGCGCGGGTTGCGCTTTCGCTTGGCGTGCGATGCTATTCGCTTCGCGGGATTCGACACTGCATGATGCAATGCAGCCCGGTCTTCAAATAGGTGATCTCGGTTCTGCCGTCGAAGGCCGACAATGCCGATTTCAGCAGCTTGGTGCCGAAGCCGGGTTCGGACACCTTGTCCACGCTCGGGCCCTCGTTTTCGTCCCAGGTGACGGTCAGGCGGTCGTCGCTGATGGTCCACGACACCTGCAACAGGCCACGGGGCGAGGAGAACGCACCATATTTGCCTGCATTGGTGGCGAGCTCGTGAAACATCAATGACAGCGTGACCGCGAGCTTCGGCGGCAGGAACAGCCGATCGCCATTGAGGGTGAAGCGGACGTGGCCGTAGGGGCCGAGCTCCGAGATCAGGAGGTCGCGGATGTCGCAGCCGGCCTTGTCGATCCGCGAGATCAGATCGTCGGTCGCCGCGAGCGAGCGGAGCCGCGGATCGATCCGGGCCCAGACCAGCGGCTGGTCATGCAGCACCTGGTGCAGCACGGCGTGCACCGTCGACAGCTTGTTCTTCAGCCGGTGCTGGAGCTCGTCGACCAGCAGCTTGCGATACTCTTCTTCCTCGATCAGGCGTTTGGAGATCCGGCGCTGCTCTGCCAGCATGGTGCGGTAGTGCTCGACACCCCAGATGGTGAGCGCGCAGACCGCCCAATAGAGTGCAAGCAGGGCAAACCGGGCGCGATCGGCGAAGGCATCGCCGAAATTCACGACGACGCCGAGCACGCCGCCGACGAGGGCGGTCACGATCCCGATCCGGAAGCCTCCGAACGCGGCGGCAAAGAACACGGCCGGAAAGTAGGGCGTGAAGTAGACGTCGGGCCGCACATGGGCCAGCGCCCAGCGCGCCAGCGTCGCAACCAGCAGGCAGGCCACCGCAAACGCAATGCTCAGACCGACGGATGGCGGCGCCGCGCCCTGCCAGCCCTTGCGGAATTCGTCGATCAGCTTCCCCATGCGCAGCTCAGTTGCGATATGCGTTCGAAATTCGATCGGCCCATGAGGATGTTACGCATCCCGTTCGCCCAAGCATAGCTTGCCTTGTCGCAAGCAGGCGGGGATAGTGGCCGCTGCTGCAACGGCAGCGGTCGATGTTCGTCATTTGTCATCAAATCGTTCGAAAACGGGAACATTCCATGGGCAGGCTGGACGGCAAGGTTGCGGTGATCACGGGAGCGACGAGCGGGATCGGATTGCGCACTGCGGAAGTCTTCGTTGCCGAAGGTGCCAAAATTGTGATCGCGGGCCGGCGTCTACCGGAAGGCGAGGCGCTGGCGAGGCAGCTCGGGGCCAATTGCGTCTTCCTCCAAACCGACGTCACGGTCGAGGCGCAGATGCAGGCCCTGATCGCGCTCGCCGTGGACAGGTTCGGCCGCATCGACTGCCTGTTCAACAATGCCGGCGGTCCGGCGCAGACCGGCGGCATCGAGGGCCTCGAGGTCGAGCGCTTCGACGCAGCGATGGCGACCCTGGTGCGCAGCGTCATGCTCGGCATGAAGCACGCCGCGCCTCATATGAAGAAGCAGGGGAGCGGCAGCATCATCAACAATGGCAGCATTGCCGGACGTCTCGCCGGCTTCTCGTCCTCGATGGTCTATAGCGCGGCCAAGGCCGCGGTGATCCATCTCACCAAATGCGTGGCGATGGAGCTCGGCGAGTCCAATGTGCGCGTCAACGCGATCTCGCCGGGCGCGATCGCGACCGGCATTTTCGGCAAGGCGCTGGGGCTGTCGACCGATGCCGCGGAGAAGACCCCTGCGGTGATGCGCGAGGTCTACAAGACCGCGCAGCCGATCCCGCGCGCCGGCCTGCCCGACGACATTGCCCAGGCCGCAGTGTTCCTGGCCAGCGACGAATCCAGCTTCATCAACGGCCACGACCTCGTCGTCGACGGCGCCATGACCGGTGGCCGCAACTGGAGCCAGCAGCAGCAGGGCTACGTGGCCTTGCGCAAGGCGTTCGATCAGGGGGCGTAAACAGGTCTCGTGCCCCGGACGCAGCGCAGCGCTTCTTCAGCGGTGCGCTGCAGAGCCGGGGCCCATCGCTCCGAACTGAACGCACTTCAGGATTCTGTGTCCCGGCTCGCGCTTCGCGCGTCCGGGACACGAGAAGCTCACACCGCCTTCACCCGCACCCGCAGCCCGTCCCGTGGCTTCGGGATCGGCCACATCTGCCAGTCCGGCTTGTAGCCCGGCTCCAGCGACACTTCGAGGTTCTGCAGGAAGTGCCGCGCGAAGCATTTCGCCTGCATGTAGGCGAAGTGCAGGCCGAGGCACATATGCGCGCCGCCGCCGAACGGGACGAAGGCGAAGCGATGACGGTCGCGCTGGGCGTCCTCGGTGAAGCGCAAGGGATCGAAGCGGTCCGGCTCCGGCCAGATGTCCTTCATGTGATGCGTATAGAGTGGATTGACGCCGACCGCGGTGCCGGCGGGTATCGTAAAGCCTTTGAAGGTGAAATCGCGCATCGCGCGGCGCGGCATCGAGGGGACCGGCGGCTTGATCCGCAGCGCTTCCTTGAACGCCATCTCCGACAGCGGCATCTTCTCCAGATCGTCGAAGCTGCTCGGCGCTCCCGGCGCGAGCCCGAGCGCCAGAACTTCCGCGCGCAGACGGTCCTGCCAGTCCGGATTGGCGGCGAGCTCACCGATGAAGGAGGTCAGCGACGAGGTCAGCGTGTCGTGCGCCGCCATCATCAGGAAGCTCATGTGGTCGATGATGTCCTGCTCGGACAGCAGCGCGCCGTCCTCATGGGTGGCGCGGCAGAGCTGCGAGAACAGATCGTCGCCGCCGTGATTGCCGCGTCGCAGCGGGATCTGCTCGCGGAAATAGGCGACGATGCGCTTGCGCCCCGCAACGCCGCGCGCCATCTGGGTGCCGGGCAGGGGGCGGCGGATCGGCGCGACGGCAGCCGCGACCATGTCGACGAAGGCGCGGTTGATCTCGTCGACCTCCGGCCCGATGTCGGCGCCGAGGAAGGATGCCGCCGCGAGATCGAGCGTGAGCTGCTTCATTGCGGGATAGAGCTGCATCTCGCCGGGCTTGGCCTTCCACTGCGCGACGCGCGCGGCGATGCCACGGTCGAGATCGGCCAGATAGGATTTCATCGGTCCCGACTTGAACGCGACAGACAGCGCCTTGCGGTGCAGCCGGTGCTCGTCGAAATCGAGCAGCATCAATCCGCGCGGAAACAACAGGCCGAGCACCTTGTTCCAGCCATGGGTCGAGGAGAACAGCTTTTTCTGGTCGAACATCACGAGCTCGTTGGCCTCGGGCCCGAGCAGCACGACATTGGTCTCGCCGAAAATATGAGTGCGGTAGACCGGGCCGTATTTGGCGCCGTTCGCCTCGACATGGCCTTTGGGATCGGCCAGCACCTGGAAGGTCTTGCCGACGATCGGCCAGCCTTCGTCGCCGGGAATGTGCGTCAGGGCGTTGCGCTTGGGCGCGGTGTAATCGGGCGCCGTTGCGGCCACATTCTGCATCGACATGACGATTGCTCCGTCTGGCAGATTCCGCGAACATACCACGATCCGGCCGCGATGAGCTGCGGTCGTCTTACGCACAAAATCGTCACACCTACATCGTCGTCCCGGGCCCTGCGCAGCTGCGCGGGGGGCCGGGACGACGAATGGCGACAGGCCTTCCCCGGTTATCCCCTCTTCGCCGCTTCCTTCTGCAGATCCGGCGCGTTGACGGCGGGAATGGCGACGCGGCCGGGGCCGGTCACCTTCAGCGCCTCGGCGGCTTTCTCGTTCTCCATGATCTTGGCCATCACCGCCTGTCCCGCACGCTCGAAGATGGCGCGGTTCTCGATCACGAATTTTTGCGACCTGCGCAGGCCGTCGATATAGCCGTTGATCTCGGGCACGACGTAGCGCGCGACCATGTCCCAGCTCCGGCGCGTATTTTCCGGATTGGCCCAGTCGTGCACGAAGCCGATGATGGCGCCGACGCCGCCCGACACCTGCATCACGTTCTTGATGGTTTTGACGAGATCGTCGGGCGTGCCGATGGTGGAGGCCGCGCCCTCGACGAAGGCAGTCTTGTCCACGGCCTCATCCGGCGAGGAGAAAGCGGTGAGGCCCGGCCGCTGCAGCGTGCCGACATTATATTCGTTGTGCCAGCGCATCAGCCCGGCGCCGGCTTCGCGGCGCGCCTGCTCCCGGGTCTCGGCGATGTGGAAGGTCAGCAGCACGCGCCAGTCGGCGCGGTTCACCGTGGTGCCGTGTTTCTTCGCGGCGTCCTCGGCGAACTGCCATTGCTGCTGCAGCGACATCAGTCCCTGCGTCGTCATCGAGCCCAGCGAGATGATGCCGATGCCGTATTTGCCGGCGAGTGTCATGCCTGAAGGCGAGATCTGCGAGGCCACCACGAACGGCATCTCCTCCTGCAGCGGCAGGATCTGCAGCGCGGCGTCGTTCATCGTGAACCAATCGCTCTTGGCGGTGACGCGCTCGCCGTTGAACAGGCGCCGGATGACGCCGATCGCCTCGTCCTGGCGGTCGCGCTGCGTCATCGGGTCGATGCCGAGCGTATGCGCGTCGGAGGCGAGCGCGCCGGGGCCGGAACCGAAGATGGCGCGGCCGCCGGTCATGTGGTCGAGCTGCACCATGCGCTGGGCGACGTTGTAGGGATGATGATAGGGCAGCGACACCACGCCGGTGCCGAGCTTGATCCGCTTGGTTCGCTCGCCGGCCGCCGCCAGGAACATCTCGGGCGAGGCGATCATCTCCCAGCCCGAGGAATGGTGCTCGCCACACCAGAATTCGTCATAACCGAGCGCGTCCAGCTGCTCGACCAGGTCGAGGTCGCGCCGGAACTGGAGCATCGGATGCTCCCCGATCGGGTGATGCGGGGCAAGGAAGGCTCCGAACTTCAGACGCGCCATGACGTTTTCTCCGGCCTTTGATTTTCTGATTGTTGAGGCCACAAGGCTACGTGCCCGGGGGCGCGAACGCAATCGCGCGGTCTCCCGTGCCACGGAATGCAGGCATGCGATGAAGCCAGGTTCTCCGTCATGGCCGGGCTTGGAGCCCGCGAATCTGACCTCCGAGGTAATCGCGACACCGTCTACGGTCTGAAATCATCGGGCAAGGATAGTCCCGGATTCTGCGCCGATGCATCAGATCGTCACGCAACAAGTCGATTCCTCCCGCCGCTGGTGGGTGCTGGCGATCGTCGTGGCCGCCCAGTTCATGTTCGGCGTCGATGCCTTCATCGTGAACGTCGCCATTCCCACCATCGCGGTCGAGCTGCGCGCGACGCCGGCGGAGATCGAATCCGTGGTCGCGATTTACTTGATCGCCTACGCCACGCTGGTCGTCACCGGCGGCCGTCTCGGCGACATCCACGGCACCAGGAGCGTGTTCCTGGCCGGTTTGCTCGGCTTCACCTTGACGTCGCTGTGGTGCGGCCTCGCGCATTCGGCTGCGGAGCTGATCATCGCCCGGCTGGCGCAGGGCGCGACCGCGGCGCTGATGGTGCCTCAGGTGCTGGCGACACTGCATCTGCTGTTCACCGACGAATCGCGCAGTCGCGCCTTCGCCATCTACGGCATCGTGCTCGGGCTGGCCGGCGCCGCAGGCTTCCTGCTCGGCGGTCTCTTGATCACGGTTGATCTGGCCGGCACCGGCTGGCGTTCGGTGTTCTTCGTCAACGTGCCCGGTGGCCTCATCATTGCTCTTGCCGCCTGGCGCATCATGCCGTCGGTGCCGCGGCGATCGGGCACGAGGCTCGACATCAAGGGCAGCTTGGTCCTGTTCGCGGGGTTGCTGTGCCTGATCGGCCCGCTGCTGTTCGGCCACGATGTCGGCTGGGCACCCTGGCTGTGGGCCGTGATGGCAGCCGGCGGCGTCGTCCTGGCCGCGTTCCTGAAGCTGGAGCATGCGGTCGCGCGTGCCGGTGGCATGCCGCTCATCGACCTCACGCTGCTGGCGGACGCTGCTTTCCTGCGCGGGCTCGGCGCCGCCTTCTTTTTCTTCCTCGCCAATCTCTCCTTCTACCTCGTCATGACGCTGTTCATGCAGCGGGGCCTCCACATCCCGCCGCTCTCCGCCGGCTTGGCCTTCATTCCACTCGCGATCGCTTTCGTCGTCGCGTCGCGCCATAGCGGCGCGCGGACGCGGCATCGCGGCACCAAGGTGTTGATTGAAGGCTGCGCGGTTCAGATCACAAGTCTCGCCGCCCTCGCGCTCGTCGCAGGCTTGGTCGATGCGCCGTCGCCGCTCCTGCTCGCCTTCACCATGATCGTCTTTGGCTACGGCCAGGGATTGGTGATGGCGCCGCTCTCCGGCGCGGTGCTCGCGACCGTGAAGCCCGTCGCCGCAGGCTCGGCCTCCGGCATCTACGGCACCACGGCGCAGATTGGAAATGCGGCCGGAGTGGCCGCAATCGGCGCGGTGTTCTTCGCGCTGGAGGCGTTGCAATCAGCGCGCGCAGGATTTCTGGTCTCGCTCGTGCTGTTTGTGACACTCATCATGATCTGCGCCGCATTTTTGTCGTGGCTGCGCCGCGCATCTGCATCAAGTTGAGGCATTACGGTTAATACGTGCGGATTCCCCCGTGATTTCCGTCGATTTTCATTGGATTGACAGCGCACGGTCTTTTTATTTTGCAATGCAGCAACTATCTGGTTTGGCTGGACGTTGAACGTCGCCACCAGGAACTTGCCGTGTCGTTAGCCAGAAATGTCGATCTGTTGAGACGTCTGCCGAGGCTGGACGGTCTGCGCTTTGCCGAGCTCGGTCGCCGCGCGGATGCGTCCAGTCCGTTGGAAGAGGTCACGGGCTTCGGCGACAATCCCGGAGCCTTGCGCATGTTCGCGTTCGTCCCGGCGCGGTTGCAGAAGCCGCGTGCGCTGGTCGTCGTGCTGCATGGCTGCGGCCAGACCGCAGCGGCTTACGACCTCGGCGCCGGCTGGTCGACACTGGCTCAGCACTATGGCTTCGCGCTGTTGATGCCCGAGCAGCAGCGCATCAACAACGGCAATACCTGCTTCAACTGGTTCAACCCGGAAGACACGGCGCGAGGCAGCGGCGAGGCACATTCGATCCGCGAGATGATCGCGCACACGGTCGGGGCACATCGCATCGATCCCAGGCAGGTCTTCATCACCGGCCTGTCCGCCGGCGGCGGCATGACGTCGGTGATGCTCGCGACCTATCCGGAAGTCTTCGCGGCCGGCGCGGTCATCGCCGGATTGCCCTATGGCATCGCCTCGAATCTGCGTGAGGCGCTCGACGGCATGTTTCATTCCCCGGTGCGTCCGGCGCGCGAGCTCGGCGATCTCGTGCGCAACGCCTCGGCTCATCGCGGCCCCTGGCCGAAAATCTCGGTGTGGCACGGCAGTGCCGACCGCACCGTCAATCCCGGCAACGCCAACGAGATCGTCAAGCAATGGCTCGATCTGCACGATCTGCCGGAAGCGCCGATGGCGGAGACCAATGTCGACGGCTATCCGCGCCAGGCCTGGTGGGGCAAGGACGGCGAGACCCTGGTCGAGTCCTACGCCATCACCGACATGGCGCATGGCACGCCGCTTGGGCTCGCCGACAACGATCAGCGCTATGGCGTCGAAGGCGCATTCCTGATCGAAGCCGGCATTTCCTCATCCTACCACATCGCAAAGTTCTTCGGCCTCACCGACTGGATCGCGGACGCTGCAAAGGCGGAAGCCAAGCCTGTCGCGAAGCCGGCACTTTCACCCGCGCCGCATCTCGCCCGCTCGATCCGCACAGCGGTTGCTGACGAGTCCGCCGAGCGGAAGCAGGAAGCTCGCGGCTTCGACCTCGGCCAGATCATCACGCGCGCACTGACCGCTGCGGGGCTGATGAAGTAGTTGGTCGACACGCATTTCAGCCGTTGTCCCGGACAAGCGCGCCCCAAGCGCGCGCAGATCCGGGACCCATAGCCAAAGGACAAGTTGGGCACGAAGAGGTAGCTCCGAGTCCCCGTAACCACATCGCCGTGGGGTTATGGATCCTGGATCTGCGCTTGCGCTTGTCCGGGATGACAGCGGAGCCTGTCGTGGGCCTCACATCTCGCCGGTGATGAACGGATTGGTCATCCGCTCCTGGCCGATGCTCGAGCCTGCGCCGTGGCCGCAGATGAAGCCGACGTCGTCGCCGAGCGGCAGCAGCTTGGTCAGGATCGAGTTGATCAGGGTCGCGTGACTGCCGCCGGGCAGATCGGTCCGCCCGACCGAGCCGGCGAACAGAACGTCGCCGACATGGGCAAAACGCAAGTCCTTGTTGAAGAACACCACGCTGCCCGGTGAATGGCCGGGGCAATGCAGGATGTCGAACGAGAGATCGCCGATCGACACGGTGTCGCCCTCGTTGAGCCAGCGGTCCGGCGCGAAGTTGCGTACGCCGGTCATGCCGAAGCGCGCGCCGCTCGCGACCACATTGTCGAGCAGGAACTTGTCCGCTTCGTGCGGCCCCTCGATCGGCACCTTCAGCGCATCGCGCAAATCCGCGGCGCCGCCGACATGGTCGATATGGCCATGGGTCAGCCAGATCTTCTCCACTGTGACGCCGGTCTGCTTGATGGCGTCGAGGATCTTCGGCACGTCCCCACCGGGATCGATCACCACGGCCTTCTTGGACGGCTCGTTCCAGATGATGGTGCAGTTCTGCTCGAACAGCGTCACCGGAACGATGATCGCACCGGCCTTGGCTTGCGAGGAGTCTTGAGTGTCATTTTGCTCGGTCATGGCGCCACAATGCCGATTTTTGCCATGCCGCCAAGCAAAAGATTGGGGTGAAGGCCCCGGGGAACGATCGTTCCCCGGGACCCTGCGATTACCGCTTGATCTGCGCCTTCAACGTCTCCCGGACGATACCGTCGAAGGTCGAGGCCTTGGGTGATTTCGCCGCCTGCTCGGCGATGTATTTGTCGCGCTGGCCGACCAGCGCGGTGAGCTTCTCGTTCAAGGCCTTGCGCTGCCCGACCTGCCTGGCCACCTCGGCCTCGCGCTGCTCGGGCTTCATGGCGCGCAGATTGTCGGGCAGATCGGAATCCTTGACCGCGGCGACGCTGGTGGTGCCCCTGGCCGCATCGGCGACGAGGTCGCCGCCGCCGGTGACCGCTTCGGAGGTCGAGGCGGATCGCTTGTTGATATAGCTCGCCATGTCGCTGGCCGTTGACGGTGCGGATGCCGCCACGCTGGCCGTCTGCCGCAGCTTCAGCTCGGTGTGCCGTTGCCGCTCGCGCGGGCCATAGGGGATCACCGTGTCGTTGAGCTGCTGTTGCAGGATGATGATGTCCTGGTCGTACGGCGTCTCGATCACCACGACCTGGCCGCCATCCTGCGGAATCGGGATGAAGCGGCCGCTGCCGATCTGGGCGATGTCGCGCCACACCCGCTCGGTATCGCGGGCATCGCCGGCGAGCACGGCATTGACGATGATGTCCTTCTGCCGGGCGACCGCGAGGGTGGTCGGATATTTGGTGTCCTGCGCGTAGTCCATGTGGGGCGGGGCATCGCCGACCAGGAAGACGATGTGCCTGACGTCGCCGCCGGCGGTCCATTGCAGCTTGTTGACGGCGACGTCGAGCGCCTCGTTGACGCTTTCGGGCCAGTCGCCGCCGCCGCGCGCCTTCAGCTCCAGCAAATTGGCGTAGAGATCCTGGATATCGCGGGTCAGCTCGATCTTCGACGTCACGTAATCGTCGCCGATGTCGCGATAGGCGACGAGGCCCATGCGGATGTCGGCGTCCGGATTGGAATCGACGATCGTGGTGGCGATCGACCAGATCTTGCGCTTGGCACCTTCGATCAGGCGGGCCATCGAGCCCGTGGTGTCGAGCACGAAGGCGACCTCAACGGTTGGCTTGGCCTGGGCGGGAGTTAGTCCTGCCGCAAGCGGCATGGTGGCGAGTGCGAAGGCGAGCGAGCACAGTGTGATGCGTGACCTCATCGGGTCCCTCCAGTGGTTTCGTCCCTCGGAACCAAGGTTCCACTGGCATCGCGGTGGCCTGAAGCCGGAACAAAGGCCGGACCGGCGCGAAATTGCGGCGAATCCGGGCGGAACCCCGCGCGCAAGCGGCGCGTCCGCTCCCGCCGACGTCACATAGCCGTCCCAAAGCCCTGTTGGTCTGAACCCTTGGCGCGATCTCGCGTTGCTTCGCGCGAGGCGCATTTGGGGGACGGTCTTGGCTCAAAGCGAAGAAAATTGGTGGCGCGACGGCATTTTCTACCAGATCTACCCGCGCTCGTTTCAGGACTCGAACGGCGACGGCGTCGGCGATCTCGCCGGCATTTTGCGGCGGCTGCCTTACGTGAAGTCCCTCGGCGTCGACGCGATCTGGCTGTCGCCGATCTTTCCCTCGCCAATGGCCGATTTCGGCTACGACATCTCGGACTACACCGGGATCGAGCCGCTGTTCGGCACGATGGCGGATTTCGATGCGCTGATCGCAGCCGTCCATGACAACGGCCTGAAGCTGATCCTCGATCTCGTGCCGAACCACACCTCCGATCAGCATCCCTGGTTCGTCGAGAGCCGCGCCTCGCGCGACAATCCCAAGCGCGACTGGTACATCTGGCGCGATCCAGCGGGCGACGGCGGCGTGCCCAACAACTGGCTGTCCGAATTCGGCGGCAGCGCGTGGGCTTTCGACGAGACCACGGGTCAGTACTACTATCATGCCTTCCTCGCCCAGCAGCCCGATCTCAACTGGCGTAACCCGGATGTCCGCAACGCCATCTACGACGCGATGCGGTTCTGGCTGGAGAAGGGCGTCGACGGCTTTCGTGTCGATGTGATCTGGCATTTGATCAAGGACGCCGAATTCCGCGACAATCCGCCGAACCCGCATTATGTCGAGGGCCGGCCGCCGAACGAAAAGATCCTGACGCAATATTCCACCGACCAGGACGAGGTGCACGACGTCATCGCCGAGATGCGGCGCGTCACCGATGCCTATCGCGCGCGCGTTCTGATCGGCGAGATCTATCTGCCGCTGCACCGTCTCATGGCCTATTACGGCAACGACCTCACCGGCGCGCAGATGCCGTTCAATTTCGCGCTGCTGTCGACCTTCTGGAGCGCGCGCTCGATCGAGAAGATCATCGAGGATTACGAGAAGGCGCTGCCGCGCGGCGCCTGGCCGAACTGGGTGCTCGGCAACCATGATCGTCCGCGTGTCGCCAGCCGCATCGGCAGCGACCAGGCCCGCATCGCCGCCATGCTGCTGCTGACGCTGCGCGGCACGCCGACGCTCTATTATGGCGACGAGATCGGGATGCACCAGGTGGCGATCGCGCCGGAGGACGTGCGCGATCCCTTCGAGAAGAACGTGCCCGGCATCGGCGTCGGCCGCGACGGCTGCCGCACCCCGATGCAGTGGGACGCGACCGAATTTGCAGGCTTCTCCACGGCGCGGCCGTGGCTGCCGCTGCCGGAGCATTATGTGCGTGACAATGTCGTCAATCTCGAAGCCGATTCTCGCTCGATCCTCAGCCTCTACAAGCGTCTGATCGGCTTGCGGAAGAGCTGTCCGCCGCTGGTCGCAGGCGAGTATCATCCGATCGCCGCGCAAGGCGACCTGCTGGTCTATCGCCGCGAGGCCGAGGGCTGGGCGGTGATCGCGGCGCTCAATCTCGGCCCGGACCCGATTGCGGTGACGACGAGTGCGATCAAGTTCGGCAGCAGTATCTTGCTGTCGACGTTCCTGGATCGCGAGGGCGAGCGGATCGAAGGCGTGCTCGATCTCAGGGGCAATGAGGGCGTCATCGTCGCTCCACCTGCGCGCGCTCCGGAATGACGAGCCCCACGGAATCGGCTATCCTCCCACCCATGGACAACGCCGCCCGCAACATCGCCCTCGTGCCACCACCCGATCGCCGCCAATCCGAGACGGCGCTCGCGATCGCGCGCGGCACGTCGCGGCTGCTGCGCTCGCTCGGCTTCTCCTGCATCAGCGAATTGCCGTTGCCCTCGGGCCGGCGCGCCGATCTCGTTGCGCTGAACGAGCGCGGCGAGATCTGGATCGTCGAGATCAAATCGTCGGTGGAGGATCTGCGCGCCGACCAGAAATGGCACGAATACCGCGCCCATTGCGACCGGCTGTTCTTTGCCTTCACGCAGGATCTGCCGTGCGAGATCTTTCCTGCGGAGACCGGCCTGATCGTCGCCGACGCCTATGGCGCGCACATGCATTGCGAGGCGCCCGAGCACAAGCTCGCCGCCGCCACGCGCAAGCAAATGACGGTGCGGTTTGGAATGGCGGCGGCGCTGCGGATCAACCGCCTGGTCGATCCGCAAGGCCATGCGGAGTTCTGGGAGTAGCGGCGGCCTCGTGTCCCGGACGCACTGCAGCGTGAAACGCTGCTGCGCAGAGCCGGGACCCAGAAGGTTAAATGTATGCTGAGTCATGGGCCCCGGCTCTGCAGCGCACCGCTGAAGAAGCGCTGCGCTGCGTCCGGGGCACGAGAGCCGTTGAAGCTTACCTCGGCGCGCGCTTGGCCAAAATGCGCTGCAGCGTCCGGCGGTGCATGTTGAGGCGGCGCGCGGTTTCCGAAACGTTGCGATTGCACATCTCGTAAATGCGCTGGATGTGCTCCCAGCGCACGCGGTCGGCCGACATCGGATTGGCCGGCAGTTCGGATTTCTCCGCGCTGGTCGACAGCAGCGCGGCGACGACGTCGTCGGCGTCCGCGGGCTTGGAGAGATAATCGATCGCGCCCATCTTCACCGCGGTGACGGCAGTGGCGATGTTGCCGTAGCCGGTCAGCACGATCGCCCGCGCATCCGGGCGCTTCTTCTTCAGCGCCGAGACCACATCGAGGCCGTTGCCGTCGCCGAGCCGCAAGTCGACCACGGCGAACGCGGGGGCCGCCTTGCCGATCTGCGCAAGACCGTCCGAGACGGTGTCGCATGACGTCACCGCAAAGCCGCGCGTCTCCATGGCGCGGGACAGGCGCTCCAGGAACGGCTTGTCGTCTTCCACGATGAGCAGCGAGCGGTCGGTCTGTTCGTTCAGTTCGGCGATGGCGTTCAAGGTTTTTTCCTCTCTCCAACGCGTCTACATATGGCCTCGCAATCGGGCGGTGCCAAGGCCGCCGATAGTCGATCGGCCCCGTCGTGCGACGCAAGGTCGCGGCCTATCCTATTGTTTCTTCGAGCGCCTCGATAGCCTCAAAACGCTCTCGCGGCCACGTGATGTGGACCACCGCGCCGTGTTCCGGGAAGGTCCGGTTGGTAAACGAGACCTTGGCGCCGGTGCGCTCCAGCAAGGTGCGCGCGATGAACACGCCGAGCCCCAGGCCGCGCCGCTCGCCGCCGCCGTCATCCTGGGGGCGCCGCCGCGACAGATAGGGCTCGCCGATCCGGTTCAGGATGTCGGGGGGAATGCCGGGGCCGTCGTCGGAGATCACGAGCTCGATATTGTCCTTGTTCCACCACGCGTTCACCTCGACGGTGGTATGGGCGAAATCGACCGCGTTCTCGACGATGTTGCCGACGCCGTAGAGGATCGCCGGATTGCGTGAGCCGACCGGCTCGGACACGGCGGCGACCGCGATCCGCACCTTGATCTCGACGCCGAAATCGCGGTGCGGGGCCACCACCTCCTCGATCAGCTCCGACAGCTTCATGCGGTCGAACGGTGCGTCGGTGGAGAGCTGGGTGATCTTGCTCAGGATGTCGCGGCAGCGCTGGGTCTGCTCGCGCAGCGTCTTCAGGTCGGCGGCGATGCTGGCGTCCTTCACCGTCTTTTCCAGCTCGCGCGAGATCAGGAAGATCGTGGCGAGTGGCGTACCGAGCTCGTGCGCGGCGGCAGCGGCAAGCCCGTCGAGCTGGGTCAGGTGCTGCTCGCGCGTCAGCACCAGCTCGGTCGCGGCCAGCGCGTCCGCGAGCTTGCGCGCCTCTTCCGTCACCTGGAACGAGTAGAGGCTGGTGACGCCGATCGCGAGCACGATCGAGAGCCAGACGCCGACCAGATAGATCGGCGGCAGCACCAGCGGATCGTCGGAATCCCAGGGCAGCGGCAGATGGAAGAAGAACAGCACCGAGGCGCAGGCCACGGCGAGCACGCCGAGGCCGAACGTGAAGCGTGCCGGCAGCGCCGTGGCCGAGATCAGCACCGGGGCGAGGAACAGGAACGAGAACGGGTTCTGCAAGCCGCCGGTGAAGAACAACAGGCCGGCCAGTTCCACGATATTCAGCGCGAGCAGTCCGGCCGCCTGTATCGGCTCCAGCCGGTGCATCGGATTGGCTGCAGTCTGGAGTGCCAGATTCAGTGATGCCGACAGGGCGATGATGCTGACGCAGGGGACGATCTCGACGTTGAATTCCAGCCCCTGTGCCACGATGAAGATTGCGGCCAGCTGGCCCAGCACCGCGAGCCAGCGCAGCCGCAGGATCGTATCGAGGCGGATATGCCGCTGCGCATGGCGGAAGTTGGAGGCGGCAATTTCGGTCATATCGGCCAATGTGGCGGTGCCTTCTAAGCTCACAAACGCTGGGCTCGCGGAACCACCGGATTACAAGCCTTGCGCTCCCTGCCGCAATAGCAGAAGAACGGTCAGCATGACGGAGAATGACGAGGCTTCAAGTCGGCCGACTGTCGCGGAGCGCAGCTTGCCCGCGGCGATCGCGGTCGATCACCTCGTCAAGGTCTACAAGCAGACCCGGGCCGTCGACGACATCTCCTTTGTCCTGCCGCGCGGCAGCATCACCGGGCTTCTGGGCGGCAACGGCGCCGGCAAGACCACGACCATCGCGATGATCATGGGCCTGGTGCTGCCGACCTCCGGCCGCGTGCAGGTGCTCGGTCACGAGATGCCCGAGCAGAGCGCTTCCGTGCTGGCGCGGATGAACTTCGAGAGCCCCTATGTCGACATGCCGATGCGGCTCACGGTGCGCCAGAACCTCACCGTGTTCGGCAAGCTCTATGCGGTGAAGAACCTGTCGGAGCGGATCGCCGCGCTCGCCGACGATCTCGACCTCACCGAATTCCTGGACCGCGCCAACGGCAAGCTGTCCGCCGGGCAGAAGACCCGCGTCGCGCTGGCGAAGGCGCTGATCAATCAGCCCGAGCTATTGCTTCTGGACGAGCCGACCGCCTCGCTCGACCCGGATACCGCCGACTGGGTGCGGGCGCATCTGGAGCGCTATCGCCGCGACAACAACGCCACCATCCTTCTGGCGTCGCACAACATGCTCGAGGTCGAGCGGCTCTGCGACCGCGTCATCATCATGAAGCGCGGCCGCATCGAGGACGACGACACGCCCCAGGCGATCATGGCTCGCTACAACCGCACCAATCTGGAGGAGGTGTTCCTGGACGTTGCGCGCGGCCGGGTGAACGGCGCGAAGGAGGCGGCGAGGTGAGGGGGCTCTCGTGTCTCGGCCGTCATTCCGGGGCGCGCGGAGCGCGAGCCCGGAATCCATTTCGCGACGTTTGCTGCGGGCCGATGGATTCCGGGCTCGATGCTACGCATCGCCCCGGAATGACGGCTCCTTTCAAGATGAAGGAGCTGCCATGACCTCTCTCCCCCTCCACCGCGGCATCTCGGTCCACCGCATCGGCGCGATGATCCTGCGCTACTGGTACCTGCTGCTGTCGTCCTGGCCGCGGCTGCTCGAGCTGTTGTATTGGCCGGCGCTGCAGGTCATCACCTGGGGCTTCATCCAATATTACATCGCCGAGAACTCCAGCTTCTTCGCGCGCGCCGGCGGCACGCTGATCGGGGCCGTCATCCTCTGGGACATCCTGTTCCGCGGCCAGCTCGGCTTCTCCATCTCGTTCCTGGAGGAGATGTGGGCGCGCAATCTCGGCAACCTCATGATGAGCCCGCTCCGGCCGATCGAGTTTCTGCTGTCGCTGATGGTCATGAGCCTGATCCGGCTCGCGATCGGAATCATTCCAATGACGCTGCTGGCGCTGTTCCTGTTTCACTTCAACGTCTACGCGCTCGGCCTGCCGTTGATCGCCTTCTTCTGCAATCTGATCTTCACGAGCTGGTCGGTCGGCATCTTCGTCTCGGGCCTCGTGCTGCGCAACGGCCTCGGCGCCGAGAGCATCGTCTGGACCTTGATGTTCGCGATCATGCCGCTCGCCTGCATCTACTATCCCGTCAGCGTGCTGCCGGTGTTCTTGCAATACGTCGCATGGACGCTGCCGCCGACCTACGTGTTCGAAGGAATGCGCGCGCTCCTGATCGAGAACACCTTCCGCGCCGACCTGATGTTGGCTGCGCTGGCCATCAATGCCGTGCTTCTGGTTGCATCCTTTTGGGCATTCCTTGCCCTTTTGCGCAGCGCCAAGCGACAGGGCTCGCTGCTGTCCGGCGGCGAATAGCGTCACTTTCTCGTGGATTCGGGTAGGTTTAGCCGTTTCGGCTACGTAGATGTACGGAACCATGCATTGACGCAATATTACGCATTCGGCAGTATGCTGCGATGCGAAGAAGGATATAGCGATGCCCATTGGTGAGTTTGGCGGCGCGCCGCCCCTGGCGGCTGAAGGCAGTCCGGTCCTGACGACGCCGATGTACTGGATGTACGAGATGGCGCACGCCGCTCTCAATCCGGCGCGTGCCGTCACGGACGCGACCAAGCTGCTGTTTCAAAATCCGCTCAATCCCTGGACGCGCACCGAGGTCGGTAAGTCGGTCGCCGCGGCCTGCGAATTGTTCGAGCGCACCACGCGCCGCTACGGCAAGCCGGAATGGGGTCTCGACGACACCGAGGTCAACGGCATCCGCGTCCCCGTCGAGGTCCGCTCGGTCTGGGAAAAGCCGTTCTGCCGGCTGCTCTACTTCGATCGCAAGTTCACCCGTCCGCTGCGCAGCCCGCAGCCGCGCGTGCTGATCGTCGCGCCGATGTCCGGCCATTACGCGACGCTGCTGCGCGGTACGGTCGAGGCCTTCCTGCCCGCGCATGAGGTCTACATCACCGATTGGGCCGACGCCCGCATGGTGCCGCTCAGCGACGGTCGCTTCGATCTCGACGATTACATCGATTACGTCATCGAGATGCTGCACGTGCTCGGCGGCAACACTCACGTCATGGCGGTGTGCCAGCCCTCCGTGCCCGTCGTTGCCGCGGTCTCGATCATGGAAGCGCGGCGCGATCCCTTCGTGCCGACGTCGATGACGCTGATGGGCGGCCCGATCGACACCCGTCGCAATCCGACTGCGGTGAACAATCTCGCCCAGGAGCGCGGCATCGACTGGTTCCGCAACCATGTCATCACCAAGGTGCCGTTTCCGCATCCGGGCATGATGCGCGACGTCTATCCGGGATTCCTGCAGCTCAACGGCTTCATCAGCATGAATCTCGACCGGCACATGGACGCCCACAAGCAGCTCTTCGCCCATCTGGTGAAGGGCGACGGCGACCTCGTCGACAAGCATCGCGAGTTCTACGACGAATACCTCGCGGTGATGGACCTCTCCGCCGAGTATTACCTCCAGACCGTCGACACCGTGTTCGTGAAGCACTCGCTGCCCAAGGGCGAGATGACCCATCGTGGAACACGCGTCGATCCCTCCAAGGTCACGCGCGTCGCGCTGATGACGGTCGAAGGCGAGAATGACGACATTTCCGGTCTTGGTCAGACCGAAGCGACGCACGCGCTGTGCAGCGCGATCCCCGATCATCGCCGCGTTCATTACGTCCAGAAGGGCGTCGGACATTACGGCGTGTTCAACGGCTCACGCTTCAAGTCGGAAATCGTGCCGCGGATTCATGATTTCATGGTCTCAGCAGCGAATCCGAGCTCATTGCAGGCGCGCGCCGCCGAATAACCTCTCGTTTCGGCTTTCCCGTCGAAAATCAGGCCCGGCCGGAGGCTCCGGAAGGGGCCGAGTTCCCGCCAGATTCGCGGTATTTAGGTAGCCTTATAGGAGTGAGTCCATCCTCACCCCTTGGGGGTGTCGCATGCGTCCAGCGGGGGCGAAAAAAGCCGGTTCCGACCCCAGTCTGTAGGGTCTCCCGGACGCCAACCCGCTGTATATTGGGCAAATGATTTGTTTTTGCGCCGAGCGCTTTCCCTGGCGGCGGTTATGGCAGAATCCGGGCGCCCTCCTGCCCCCCGGACTGACAGACATGGCCACTCGCGCTCTCCTCTATCGGCGGCCCCACGAGCCAAAGACCCTGGTCATCACCCACGGATCGCAATTTTTTGCCATCCGATTGCGCCGGCATCGCCGCGCGCGCCGCTATACGCTCAGAATTCATCCGAGCGATCGCGAAGCCATCCTCACCATGCCACCGCGCGGCACGCTGGCCGAAGCCAAGGACTTCGCGCAGCGTCACGGTGCGTGGATCGCCGCACGTCTCGGTCGCCTGCCGAAGGCTGCGCCATTCCAGCCGGGCACGGTGATACCGCTGCGCGGCACGCCGCATCGTATCGTTCATCGCGCCGGCACGCGCGGCACGGTGTGGACGGAGGTGCGCGACAGCGGTGAACGCATCCTCTGCGTCGCCGGCGGACTCGAACATGTCGACCGCCGCGTCAGCGATTTCCTCAAGCGCGAGGCGCGCAAGGACCTGCAGCGTTCGGCAGAGGCCTACGCCGCCGAGCTCGGTGTCCGGGTCAAGCGCCTGTCGATCCGCGACCAGTCCAGCCGTTGGGGCTCCTGCACCTCGGCCGGCTCGCTGTCGTTCTCCTGGCGCCTGATCCTCGCGCCGCCCTTCGTGCTCGACTATCTCGCCGCGCACGAGGTCGCCCATCTCGTCGAGATGAACCACTCGGCACGCTTCTGGCGCGTCTGCGGCAAGGTCTGCCCGTCGATGGAGCGCGCCAAGAAGTGGCTCGACACGTATGGCAACGATCTGCACCGCTACGGGGTCGAAGACTAAGGCGCGGCTCGTCAAGGCGCAGCCGCGACCGGATTGACGCCAGCTGGACAAATGCAAGGTCGTTGGCGGCGCGCTTGTCCTAAAGCATGATCCGGAAAAGTGCGAAGCGGTTTTCCGGAAAGATCATGCGCAAACAATAACCTAAAGCGCGATGGCGATTCATCCAGATCTCATCGCGCTTTAGCGCATCGCCACCCGACGGCATTGCTTGGTCCTGTCGAAGCGTTTGTCGTGCATGACCCTCGACAGACGTCACGAGCCGATTGCTGCACGCAGATCACTGAGGCAGCGCCACCCCGGCGATTTGCATGACACCAAGCTGGTCGAACAACTCAATCTGCTCACCGTTCAGCACGGGAATGTAGCAGCGACGTCTGGCACCCAAGATACAGAGCTTGTCCTCCACGACCGTCCATGTCCCGGCCTTAGGTCCAAGGGACTCGTCCCAGTGCGGATAGGTCATCCGGCCGTCGGGCTCGAATCGCATCGTGAACGGGCCATCCCTGAGCTTGGTACCGAAGCTGATCGTCTTGCCCTGGAGTTTTGCGGCCAGGGCCTCACCTGTCGGTCGTTCGCCGACCGCCGCAGTGAGCGAGGCATCGGGCCCGGGATCATAGCCCTCGGCTTTCAGGATCAGCCAGAAGAGCCTGCCAATGCTACGCATGGTCGGCTCGGTGAAGGGCATGTCGCGGTCGACACGATGCACCACGACGAGGTCGAGCGCGGGCACGACCAAGGCGTATTGGCCGCCGGATCCCTGGGCCATAAAGCTGCCCTCCGGCAAAGTGACCGTAGGCGCAACGGCACCGCCCAGAAAACCGATCCACCAGAGATAGCCATAGCCCATCCCTAACGCGGCTCTCGAATGGCTACGCGTGCTCTCTTCGACCCAGTCCCGAGGCACGATCTGGTGCCCGGCCCAATTGCCTTTGTGCAGATAGAGAAGTGCAAAACGCGCCAAGTCCCGTGCGCTCATCCGGGTCTCATAGGCGGGGTGGATAGAGGCTTCGCCGCGGATATAGCTGCCATTCTGTGGCCGGTAGTCCTGCATGCCGATTGGCTTTGCGATCTTTTGGTTGAGCGCCTCGAAGATGCCGTTGCCAGTTGCGTGCTCGTAGATCGTGCCGAGCGCGTTGAAGTCCCAATTGTTGTAATACCAGAAGGTCCCGGGCGGGTGGCTGCCGCGCGGCGGTCTCATCTTGGCCATGTCCGGCGTCTCATAGAGCGCCGCGTGGTAGACCCCGGAGCGCGCTTCGAGGAGTTCGCGCGCCGTCGCGCCCTTCTCGATTCCGGTCAAGCCAGGCGGATTATCGTCGATGCCGAGTTCGCCAAGCGTGCTGTCGAGGTTGATCAGGCGATCCGACACTGCGATGCCGATCAGGGCGCTGAGCACGCTCTTGCGGATGGAGGCGAGTTCCATCGGCTTCGTCGTATTGCCCCACTCGGCGACCACCTTTCCGTGCTGAACGATCACAACCGCGCTCGAGCGAATCTGATCCGAAAAGGATCGCGCTTGGGCCAATTCGGTTTCTGACCAGCCCAATTCTGCAGGGGTGACGCGCTCCCACTCCGCGGCCGGGAAGCCATCCTCGGCTGCGGCAGCTCCGAACCGAACCAAAACGCCGAGCAGCACGACGGCGAAAACAATCTGGCGCATATACATCGGATCCTACGCGCTGCGCGCTTCACCTGATTGCAGCACAATACTCATTGACGGCGCCAGGCAGAACGCCCGTCGACGTATTTTTTTGGATTCCGGCCGACGCGCGCTCAGCGGCCTCAGGCAACCCTCATGCACTGAAATCCGCACTCGTTCCTGCCTGCGTGCGTGAGGCCGGATAGGACGATTGCCGTTGCGCGCTGGCCTTTTGCCCCTCCGCCAGCATCGCCTGGAAGGCGGCGTCGAGTTGCTGGCGGCTATAGGCCGTGGATCTGCTTTCACGCGGCGTCCATTGCGCTTGCGTGATCGCGGTGGAAGCCTTCTCGACGGTGCCGCCAAGCCGTGCGGCATATTGGTCGGCTCGCCACTGCGCGAGATCCGGCCCGGCCAAGCCGGGAGGATCCTCGAGCTTGCCGATGTTGGCTGCCGCCGCATTGGTCATGGTCGAGGAGCCGCCATTGTACAGCGTGGCCACCACCCGGCCGTCGACCTTGACCTGTGCGTAGGTGTTCTCAGGTGCATCGTCGGCGACGACCGACTGAGGTGCATTCGCGCCTTGGGCAATCAGCCAGTTCGTGGCCATGAGGTCATGCAGGACGGGATCATCCGCCGCCGATATCATTTTGGCGCCCGACAGCGGCTTGACCTGCGAGAGGTCGATCCGAAAGCCGCTGGTCGCCGCATTGGCTGTATCCGCCGCCACCGGTTGGAGACCCGATGCCGCATGCGAAGTCGGCGTCGATGCGGGGCGCAGATGGGGCAACGCCGCGCTGGATAGAGCTGAAATCATGGAACGCTCCTGGGCACTCGCTCAACCTATGAGAGCAAATCCCGGGCCGAAGACGAACGCCTGAAGAGACTGATGTTTTTGCTTTCGGGGAGGAGTTCACCTCGGTTGATCTTGCCGCAATAGGCAGGACTTGCCGAAGTGGCGGCGGACTTCAAGGCCTGCCTCATGCGTCTGCGCCGTCCGCGCAAGCCGTTGATTTCGCTATCCTCGGCTACTGTGCATGGGGTTGTTTTCGCAGTTTTTGTTTTGAAGGGACTCTCTGCCCTCAACCCGGGCCTATCGGTTTCCGCCAAACAGGCGGTCCATCAGCCAGCCATCAAGCCCTGCCGCAGCCTCCGGCCGCGCATTGGCGCGCGTCGGTGGCGGCGGGCGATAACCGCCGTTGTTCGCTGCTGCCGGTGCGGGCGCGGCCGCCGTCGGCGGCGATACCTGCGATGCGGCCTGCGCGAGATTCGACAGGCCCCAGCCGCCGGGCGCGCTCGGCAGGGCCGCCACCGGCACGCCCTCGTGCGCGGTCTTCATGAAGCGCGTCCAGACTTCCACCGGCAGGCCGCCGCCGGTGGCCTTCTTGGTCGGCGAGTTGTCGTCATTGCCGAGCCAGACGCCGGTGACGAGATTGGCGGTGTAGCCGATGAACCAGGCGTCGCGATAATCCTGGCTGGTGCCGGTCTTGCCGGCGGCCGGCCAGCCCGGGATCTCCGCCTTCTTGGCGGTGCCTGAGATCAGCGTCTCCCGCATCATCGTGTTCATCATCCCGACATAGCGGGGGTCGATGACCTGGGTGTGCTCGTCGGGCTGGCGCATGTAGAGCAGCTTGCCGCTGAGCGTCCTGATCCGCGTCACGACATGCGGCGCCACCGCGAAGCCGCCATTGGCGAAGGGTGCATAGGCGCCGACCAGCTCGACGACAGAGACTTCCGACGTGCCGAGTGCGATCGAGGCGTTGGGCTCGAGCTTGGAGGAGATGCCGAGCCGATGCGCGGTGCGCACCACGTTCTTCGGCCCAACCTCGAGGCCGAGGCGGATGGCGACGGTGTTGAGCGACATCGCCAGCGCCTGCGTCAGCGTCACCGCGCCGAAATATTCGTGGGTGTAGTTCTCGGGCTTCCAGCCCTTGACCTCGATCGGCGCGTCCTGGCGCATCGTGTCCGGCGTCAGGCCCTGCTCGAGCGCGGTGAGATAGACGAACGGCTTGAACGAGGAGCCCGGCTGGCGCTTGGCGGTCACCGCGCGATTGTACTGGCTCTCGGAATAGTTCCGCCCGCCGACCATGGCGCGCACCGCGCCGTCAGGCGTCATCGCCACCAGCGCGCCCTGGCTGACGTTGAACTTGACGCTCTTGGCGGCGAGCTCGTCGATGATGGCGGCTTCCGCAACGCTTTGCAGCTTGGGATCGATGGTGGTCTCGACCTTGATGCTTTCGTCGATCTGGCCGACCAGATCGTCCAGCACCTCGCCGATCCAGTCGGCGACGTAGTTGACCGTGCCGGCACCGACCGGCTTCACGTTGTAGGAGGGATGGCCGATCGAGGCCTGCGCCTGCGCATCGGTGATGAATTTCGCGTCCGCCATCGCCGCGAGCACGATCTGCGCGCGCGCTTCGGCACCTTCCGGATTGCGGTTCGGCGCAAGGCGCGAGGGCGACTTGACGAGGCCGGCGAGCATCGCGGCCTCCGCGATGGTGACGTTCCTCGCCGACTTGCCGAAATATCTCTGCGCGGCGGCTTCGACGCCGTAGGCGCCGGAGCCGAAATAGACGCGGTTGAGATAGAGCTCCAGGATCTCGTCCTTGGAATGCTTGCGCTCCAGCCAGATCGCGAGCTCCGCCTCCTGCAGCTTGCGCTGCATGGTGCGCTCCTGGGTCAGGAACAGGTTCTTCGCCAGCTGCTGCGTCAGCGTCGAGCCGCCTTGCGAGACGCCGCGATGGAGCAAATTGGTGACGAGGGCGCGCAAAATGCCGACGGGGTCGATGCCGAAATGCGAATAGAAGCGGCGGTCCTCGATGGCGATGAACGCCTTCGGCAAATAGGGCGGCAGATCCTTCAGCGCGATATTGGCGCCGGCCATCTCGCCGCGCTGTGCCAGCATGCTGCCGTCGATGCCGACGATCTGGATCGTCGGCGGGCGCTTCGGGATTTCCAGCGACTGGATCGGCGGCAGATGGGCGCCGACATAGATCACGACGCCGATCACGGCGATCACGCCCCACAGGCTCAGCACCGCGCCCCAATAGACCACCCGGCCGAGACTGAACCCGCCGCGTGACTTCGCGCGGCGCTTGGCGCCGCTGCGGCTGGCCGGCGCCTTGCGCTCGCGCGGCGGCTCGTCGCCGGCGTCCTCGCTCTTGCGCTTGGTGGATGATTTCGCTGATTTCTTCGGCTTGTCCTCGCCGCCGGGAATGCGATCGGCCGGGGTCAGGCGCAGATCGGCGAGCGCCGCGGGCAAGCCGAACAGCGGCTCCTTCCGCCCACCCTTTTTCTTTCCCCACGCCATATGCAAACGCCCGGTCAGCCCGCCCCGCCGCACGCTAGCGGTCGCTGTTTAAGGCCCGGTTACCCCGGCGTTAACGCGTGATTAGGAGGTGGGGCATTCGCACCCCGCAGTTCCGCTCCTTTGGCGCCGGAGCTAGGATCGCCGGCACAAAAAGAGCAAGCACCCAGAGGAAACCCACATGGGCCATATCGATCCGACCAAGGAGATCTTCGCGCAGTTCCGGGAGAACGACCGTCCCGGTCCGATCCACATGCTCAACCTGGTGCGGTTGCGGAAAGAGGCCGCCTATCCGGACGGCCGCAAGGCGAGCGGCGCGGAAGCCTACGCCGCCTATGGCCGCGAGAGTGGCCCGGTGTTCGAACGTCTCGGTGGCCGCATCGTCTGGCAGGGCAAGTTCGAGCTGATGCTGATCGGCCCGCAGGACGAGCGCTGGGACCATTGCTTCATCGCGGAGTATCCAAGCGTTGCCGCCTTCGTCGAGATGATCCGTGATCCCGTCTATCGCGAGGCCGTGAAGCACAGGCAGGCCGCGGTAGAGGATTCGCGCCTGATCCGGCATGCCGTTCTGCCGGTCGGCAAGAACTTTGGGGAGATACCGGAGTAGACGTCTGTCTCCGTCGTCATGGCCGGGCTTGACCCGGCCATCCACGATTTCTCAATCAGTCATTCCGGGGCGGCTCGAAGAGCCGAACCCGGAATCTCGAGATTCCGGGTTCGATGCTGTCGCATCGCCCCGGAATGGCGGCGATGGAAGCTAACCCGCCGGACCGGCATCCTCCAGGATCGGGCCGAACAGCTCCCAGCGCTCGCCGTTGAACTTCATCATCTGAAGCTGCTTGTTGACGCGGTAGTCGGTCGGCGAGGTGTTGACCTTGATGCCGGGCAGCGCGGTGTCGGTGGCGAAGTCCTTCACCGAGGCTGCCTGCTTCATGACGTTCTCACGGGTCAGGTCGTCGCCGCACTGCTTCAGCACATGCACCAGCAGCTGTGCCGTGCTGTAGCCGTAGGTGTTGAAGTTCGAGTCCTTGTCGCCGTCGGGATAGTACTTCGCCATGAAGTCGAAATACTTCTTCAGGCCGGCATCGTCCTTCCAGGTCGGATCCAGCGGTTCCTTGCCGTAATTGACGCTGATCAGGCCCTTGGCGGCGTCGAGGCCAGCGGGCTTCAGCACCGCGCCGACCGAGGTGGCGTTGATGTCGACGATCTGCACCGGATGCCAGCCCATCTCCGCGATCTTCTTAATCGCCTGCGCGGCCTGCTTCGGCGTGCTCGCACTGAAGAACAGGTCGGCGCCGGCATCCTTGATCTTGAGAACCTGCGAGTCGACGGTGGGATCGGACACTTCGTAGGAGGCTTCGGTCACGATCATCTTGGCGGCCTTGTCGCCGAGGCCGGCCTTGATGCCGTTCAGATAGTCCTTGCCGAGGTCGTCGTTCTGATAGAGCACGCCGATCTTGGCGTTCGGATGCTCCTTCAGGATGTACTGGCCGTAGATGCGGCCTTCGACGAAGTAGTTTGGATTGAAGCCCATGGTCCACGGAAAGTTCTTCGGGTCGGTGAACCGCGAGGCCCCGGTCGCCGCGAACAGCTGCGGCACCTTCTTGGCGTTGAGATATTTCTGCACGGCCGCGTTCACGGGCGTGCCGATGATCTGGAAGGTCAGCAGCACCTCGTCGCTCTCGACCAGCTTGCGGATCTGCTCCACGGCTTTCGGCGGCGAATAGGCGTCGTCGTACTGGATCAGATTGATCTTGCGGCCGTTGACGCCGCCCTGGTCGTTGATCATCTTGAAATAGGCGGCCTGCGTCTTGCCGATCGACGAATAGGCCGACGCCGGTCCAGAGAACGGCATGGTCTGTCCGACCTTGATCTCGGTGTCGCTGGCGCCTGGATCGTATTTTTTCTGGGCATTGGCCGCTGAAATCGACAGCGCCAGAGCGAGCGCCGTGGCCAGATGCAGCTTTCCATTCCTCATTCGCAATTCCCTCAGTCTGTTTTTGCCGATGATCTCTCGGCGCGCGCTTGCGCGTCCGATGCCATCGCTGAGGGCGAGTGTGGAGGAACGATTGTTGCGGCGCAAGGTGGGAGAGGCACATCCTTTGTAGGGTGGGTTAGCCCCGCGGACTGCGCAAAGCGCAGTCCGCGGGGCGTAACCCACCTCGTCTGTTGCCGCGGTGAAAGACCGTGGTGGGTTACGCTACGCTAACCCACCCTACACGATCCCTAACCCGACGGTCCCGTGTCCTCGATGATCGGTCCGAACAGCTCCCAGCGCTCGCCGTTGAACTTCATCATCTGCATCTGCTTGTTGACGCGGAAGTCGTTCGGCCCGGTGTTGATCTTGATGCCGGGCAGGGCGAAGCTCGGGGTGAAGTCCTTGATGTTGGCGACCTGCCTCATGATGTTCTCACGCGTCAGATCGTCGCCGCATTGCTTCAGGACCTGGACCAGCAACTCGGCCACCGAATAGGCATAGGTGTTGACCGTGTTGAGCTTGTCGCCTTCCGGGAAATACTTGTCCATGAAGGCGAAGAAGGCCTTCACGCCGGGATCGTCCTTCCACTGCGGATCGCTCGGCTCCTTGCCATATTGGGTCGAGATGATGCCCTTGGAGATGTCGAGGCCGGCCGGCTTCAGCGTCGCCGAGATCGGGCTCGCATTGATGTCGAGGATGTGCACCGGCGTCCAGCCGAGGTCGGCCAGCTTCTTGATCGCCTGTGCCGCGAATTTCGGCGTCGAAGCGTCGAAGAACACGTCGACGCCCATCGACTTCAGCTTGACCACCTGGGAGTCGACGGTGGGGTCGGTGACCTCGTAGGAGACCTCGCCGACGACCATGCTGGCGGCCTTGTCGCCGAGGCCGCTCTTCAGGCCCGCGAGATAGTCGCGGCCCATGTCGTCGTTCTGGTAGAGCACGCCGATCTTGGCGTTCGGATGCTCCTTGAGAATGTACTTGGCGTAGATCCGGCCCTCGGACACGTAGTTGGGATTGTAGGCGATGGTCCAGGGATAGTTCTGGGGATCGTTGAAGCGGGCCGCGCCGGTCGAAGCCAGCAGCTGCGGCACCTTCTTGCCGTTGAGATATTTCTGCACGGCCGCGTTGGCCGCGGTGCCGATCAGCTGGAAGGTGAACAGCACCTCGTCGCCCTCGACCAGCTTGCGCACCTGCTCGACCGTCTTCGGCGGCGAGTAGGCGTCGTCATACTGGATCAGATTGATCTTGCGGCCGTTGATGCCGCCCTGATCATTGATCATCTTGAAATAGGCGGCCTGGGTTTTGCCGATATTGGCGTAGACGGAGTAGGCGCCGGAGAACGGCACGGTCTGGCCGATCTTGATCTCGGTGTCGGTTGCGCCAGTGTCGTATTTCTTCTGGGCAAGCGCTTGGCTCGCGGAGAACGCAAAGGCGAGCGTCGCCGCGGCAGCTATGAAGGCTCTGCGATTGTTCATCTTGGTTGTTCCTCCTGACGGAATTTCCGGTCGACGGTCTTTTCCCGTTGATTGCAACGGTTGCCATCGCTGCCGAAGATTGTGGAGGAAGGTGCGGCGCCGCGCAAGGATCGCAGCGCTGCGCCGTAGCGTCTCAGGCGTCGGAGTCCGAGCTCAGGGCGTTCAGGCCAGAAACAACGTAACCAGCGCCATCGCCGCCGGCAGCGCCTGCACCATCAGGATGCGGCTGCTGACGGTCGCGGCGCCATAGACGCCGGCCACGATCACGCAAAGCAGAAAGAACGCCTTGATCTGGAATGCGAAGGCGGGGTTGCCGTGGACCAGCCCCCAGACCAGGCCGGCGGCGAGGAAGCCGTTATAGAGCCCCTGATTGGCGGCCAGCACTTTCGTGATCTCCGCCTTCTCGGGCGTGTTGCGGAATGTCTTCAAGCCCAGCGGCTTGTCCCAGAGAAACATCTCCAGGGTCAGAAAGTAAGCGTGCAGCGCGGCGACCAGCGCCACCAGGATATTGGCGATCCAGATCAAGATGAGCTCCCCCAAAAAGCGTCAGCTTTCGAGTGGACGTTAGCATGGCCGGCATGGCAAGTGCGATGGCCGTGTTCGATGCAATGGTGCCGCAATGCCCAGCCGATCAACCAAGTCCTCCGTGAGCTTCGGCCTCGATCGCCTGACGACGCCGATCGGGATCGCCTTGCTCGTCACCGATGCCGCAGGTGCGCTGCGCGCGCTCGACTGGGACGATTACGAGCACCGCATGCGCGAACTGTTGCGGCTGCATTACGGTGCGGTCGATCTGAGTGATCGATCCGCGCCGGTGGACATCCGGACCGCCCTGTCACGCTATTTCGAAGGCGATCTCGGCCAGCTCTCGAACATCGCCTGGCGCATCGCCGGCACGCCGTTTCAGCAAAAGGTCTGGACTGCGCTGGCGAAGATTCCTGCCGGGACCACGATGAGCTACGGCGCGATGGCCGCGACGATCGAGATGCCCAAAGCCATTCGCGCCGTCGGCCATGCCAACGGCTCCAACCCGATCAGCGTCGTGCTGCCGTGTCACCGCCTGATCGGCGCCGACGGCTCGCTGGTGAAATACGGCGGCGGGCTCGAGCGCAAGCGCTGGCTGCTCAGGCATGAGGGAGTGGATGTTTAGCTCTGCCGTCATTCCGGGGCGCGCGAAGCGCGAACCCGGAATCCATTTGTCGGCGTCGTCGGTGGCTTGATGGGTTCCGGGCTCGCCGCTATGCGGCGCCCCGGAATGACGAGTGGAAAGAAACGCGCCCCGGAACGACGAGACAGCGTCACGCCGCCGGCTGGACCGCCTTGTCGCCGGCCATCACATGGGTCAGCGCGCTCTTGATCGCGGCCTGGCGCGTCGGCGCGTTGATCTGCGCGCCCAGGAGGTCGGTGACGTAGAACACGTCGCGGGCGCGCTCGCCGAAGGTCGCGACGTGCGCCGAGGCGATGTTGAGGTTGAGCTTCGAGATCGCGGTGGTCAGCTCGTAGAGCAGGCCGGGCCGGTCGAGCCCGGAGACCTCGATCACGGTGTAGCGGTCGGACCATTGGTTGTTGATGGTGACTTCCGGCTCGATCACGAAGGGGCGCGCCTTGCTGCGCACGGTGCGCCGCGCCACCACTTCGGGCAGGCGCAGCTTGCCTTCCAGCACGTCCTCGATCATCTCGCCAATGCGGGTGGCGCGCCGTCCCTCGTCCTCGTCGCGGTCGTATTCCCTGGAGATCGAGATGGTGTCGAGCGCACGGCCGTCGGTCGTGGTGTAGATCTGGGCGTCGACGATGTTGGCGCCGGCCGAGGCGCAGGCGCCCGCGATGATCGACAGCAGCCAGGGATGGTCGGCGGCGAAGATCGTCAGCTCGGTGACGCCGCGCACCTCGTCGAAGCCGACATTGATCGCGAGCTTGTGGCCGGCCTGCTCGCTGGAGCGGACGAAGCGGGCATGGCGGATCTTGCGCGGCAGCTCGACCTTGAGCCAATAGGCCGGATAGTGCCGGCCGATATAGGCGTCGAGCTCCTCCGCCGGCCATTCGGCGAAGGCGTTGCGGAATTCGGCATAGGCGGCGGTGAGGCGCTTGCCGCGATCGACTTCGGAGAAGCCGCCCGTGAGCACCGGCTCGGTCTCGTAGTAGAGCGAACGCAACAGCTGCGCCTTCCAGCCGTTCCACACGCCGGGACCGACGCCGCGGATGTCGGCGGTGGTCAGGATCGTCAGCAGCTTCATCTGCTCGACCGACTGCACCACGGCGGCGAAATTCTCGATGGTCTTGCGGTCGGACAGGTCGCGCGACTGTGCGACCGTGGACATCGTCAGATGCTCCTCGATCAGCCAGGCGATGAGCTCGGTGTCGGCGGCGCTGAAGCCGAGCCGCGGGCAGAGTCGCCGCGCGACCTTGGCGCCGGCGATCGAATGATCCTCGGGCCGGCCCTTGGCGATGTCGTGCAGCAGCGTCGTGATGTAGATCACCGCCCGGTGTTCGGGGCGAATTTTGCGCATCAGGTCGCTCGCGAGCGCGAATTCATCGAGGCCGCCGCGCTCGATGTCCTGGAGGAAGCCGACGCAGCGGATCAAGTGCTCGTCGACTGTGTAGTGATGATACATGTTGAACTGCATCATCGACACGATCTTGCCGAAGGCGCGGATGAAATGGCCGAGCACGCCGGTCTCGTTCATCCGCCGCAGCACGATCTCGGCGTTGTCGGAGGTCAGGATCTCCATGAACAGCCGGTTGGCCTCGGGATTCTCGCGCATCTGCGCGTTGATGAGGCCGAGCGAGCGCGTCACGTCGCGCATCGCATCCGGATGGAAGGCGAGGTTGTTCTTCTGTGCCAGGCGGAAGATCCGGATCAGATTGACCGGATCGTGCTTGAAGACGTCGGGCGCAGCGACGTTGATGCGGTTGTTGTCGACGATGAAGTCGTCGCTTTCGGGTACGCGCCGCTTCGCCGCGGTCGGGCGCAGCCGCGCCATCATCCGGCTCAGCACCGGCGCCGGCTTGGCCTGCTGGTCCTCAAGCTTGGCGCACAGGATGGCGGTGAGGTTGCCGACTTCCTTGGCGACCAGGAAATAGTGCTTCATGAAGCGCTCGACGTCCTGCATGCCGGGATGCGAGGTGTAGCCGAGCCGCACCGCGATCTCGCGCTGGAGGTCGAACGAAAGCCGCTCCTCGGCGCGGCCGGAGTAGAAATGCAGATTGCAGCGCACCGACCAGAGGAAGTCGGCGCAGCGGCGGAAGGTGCGATATTCCTGCGCGTCGAACACGCCGCGCTCCACCAGCTCGCTGGTGTCGCGCACGCGGTAGACGTATTTGGCGATCCAGAACAGCGTGTGCAGGTCGCGCAGCGCGCCCTTGCCGTCCTTGACGTTGGGCTCGACCAGGTAGCGCGACTGGCCGCCGCGGCGATGGCGCTCCTCGCGCTCGGCGAGCTTCGCGGTGACGAATTCCGATGCGGTGCCCTGCACCACCTCCTTGTCGAAGCGCGCGACCAGCTCCTCGTAGAGCGGCTTGTCGCCGGTGAGGAAGCGCGTCTCCAGGATCGCGGTGCGGATGGTCATGTCGCCGCGCGCCTGCCGGATCGACTCGTCCACCGAACGCGTGGCGTGGCCGACCTTCAGCCCCATGTCCCAGAGGCAATAGAGGATGGCTTCGGCCACCTGCTCGCCCCAGGCGGTCTGCTTGTAGGGCAGGATGAACAGGAGATCGATGTCGGATTCGGGGGCCATCAGGCCGCGGCCGTAGCCGCCGGTCGCCACCACCGCCATGCGCTCGGCGCCGCTCGGGATCGGCGAGCGGTAGAGATGACGGGTCGCCGCCGAATACAGGATGCGGATGATCTCGTCCTGGACGTAACACAGCCGCTCGGCGCAGCGACGGCCGTGGCGGTCCTTCAAGAGGATTTCCTGTGCCGCGGCGCGTGCCGCGATCAGCTCGGCCTTGAGCAATTGCGCCGTCGCCGTGCGGAACGCGTCTTCGCGTCCCTGGTGCTTTTCGGCAAGCGCATCGACCGCCGCGGTGATCCGCGCAGTGTCGAAACGATCGTCCCCCTCGGCCTTATGCTCAGTTGTGACGCTGTCCATGTCTCACCGGATATAAGAGGTGACAGGCGCTGTCACCCGCCATTCTCTGGCAATAGTCGTTCCATGCTGGAAAGCTGCGGCTTCGGGCAAATCTGTTCTCGGCCGGCGGGCTTTCTGGGGGCGGATTTTCTCGTTGACCTCTAGATATAACTCATTGAAAAACAATGAAGTTTTGGAGGGCTCTGGGCATGACCGAGATTTCACGACGCATTCTGTTGGCCGGAGCGGTCGCACTCGTCATGGCGCCTGCGGCAAGGGCCGCGGATCCGCTCAAGGAAATCCGCATCGACTGGGCGACTTACAATCCGGTGTCGATGGTCCTGAAGCAGAAGGGCCTTCTGGAGAGGGAGTTCGCCAAGGACGGCATCACCGTCACCTGGGTGCAGTCGGCCGGCTCCAACAAGGCGCTCGAATTCCTCAATGCCGGCTCGATCGATTTCGGCTCGACCGCGGGCTCGGCGGCGCTGGTGGCGAAGATCAACGGCAATCCGATCAAGTCGATCTATGTCTATTCGCGTCCCGAATGGACCGCGCTGGTGACATCAAAGGATTCCAAGATCGCCGGCGTGGCCGACCTCAAGGGCAAGCGCGTCGCGGTGACGCGCGGCACCGATCCGCACATCTTCCTGGTGCGTGCGCTGTTGGGGGCGGGCCTCACCGAAAAGGACATCACGCCGGTGCTGCTGCAGCACGCCGACGGCAAGACTGCGCTGATCCGCGGCGACGTCGACGCCTGGGCCGGCCTTGATCCCATGATGGCGCAGGCCGAGGTCGAGGAGGGCGCAAAGCTGTTCTACCGCAAGGCCGACGCCAACACCTGGGGCATCCTCAATGTGCGCGAGCAGTTCTTGAAGGATTATCCGGACGCCGCCCGCCGCGTGCTCGCCGTGTATGAGGAGGCGCGCAAATATTCGCTGGCGAACTACGACGAGCTGAAGAAGACCTTCATCGCCGTGACCAAGCTTCCCGAGGCCGTCGTCGACAAACAGCTCAAGGAGCGCACCGACCTCACCCATAGCCGCATCGGCGCGCCCCAGCGCGAGTCGATCCTCGCCGCCGGCCTTGCCCTGCAGCAGGCCGGCGTCGTCGATGCCAAGGTCGACGTGAAGGCCACGCTGGATGCCCTGATCGACGACCAGGTCCCGCTGCCGACGAATTGATCCTCTTACCCTCCCCTGGAGGGGGAGGGTCGATCGCGCGCAGCGCGAGCGGGGTGGGGTGCTCTCCACTCGGGCACTGCTTCGTGGAGAGACTGTCACCCCACCCCGTCACGCAATCTCGCTTTGCTCGATCGCGTGCCGACCCTCCCCCTCCAGGGGAGGGTAAGAGGCGCCCTTGCATTCCCTGACCAGACGCGCTTGCTAATGACTATGGTCTCCGACGCGCCAGCCTTGCAACAGACTTCGGAACCGGCCGACAACGCCGCCGCGCCGTCGCGCGCCGCGCGCTATGCGCGGCCGTTGCTTGGAATTCTGCTGCCGCTGACGCTCGCGCTCGGCTGGGAGGTCGTTGTCTGGCTCGGCTGGTCCAATGGCCGGCTGGTGCCGCCGCCCTCGCGCGTGTTCGCTACCATCGCCGAGCTTGCTCGCTCCGGCGAGCTGGTCCGCCACATCGCAGCGACGCTGTGGCGCGTCTCGCTCGGTTTTGCCTTCGGCGTGGTCGCGGGCACGTTGCTGGGCGCCATCTCCGGCTATTGGTCGCTGGCGCGGCGGCTGCTTGACCCGACCGTCCAAGCCTTGCGCGCGATCCCGTCGCTGGCCTGGGTGCCGCTGTTCATTCTCTGGCTCGGCATCTTCGAGACCTCGAAGGTCGCGCTGATCGCGGTCGGCGTGTTCTTCCCGGTCTATCTCGGTGTGATGGGCGCGATCCTCATCGTCGACCGCAAGATCGTCGAGGTCGGCCGCACCTTCCGCCTCTCGGGCTTCGCGATGATCCGCCGCATCCTGTTGCCCGCCGTGCTGCCGGCCTATGTCGTGTCCTTGCGCGTCGGGCTCGGCCTCGGCTGGATGTTCGTGGTGGCGGCGGAGCTGATCGGCGCTTCCGAAGGCCTCGGCTATCTCCTGCTCGACGGCCAGCAGCTCGGCAAGCCCGCGCAGATCCTGGCCGCCATCGTGATCTTCGCCATTCTCGGCAAGCTCACCGACTGGCTGATCGAGCTTGCCGCTGCGCCGTTCCTGCGCTGGCAGGACGCCTTCGGTCCAGCCAAGGGAGCGTAAGGCGATGCTGGCGCTCGACCGGGTCAGCAAGACCTATCCCAACGGCGTCGCGGCGCTGGCGCGCTTCTCCGCCGAGATCAGGCAGGGCGAGATCATCGCCATCATTGGCGGCTCCGGCTGCGGCAAGTCGACATTGCTGCGCGCCATCGCCGGGCTCGATCGCGCCAGCTCGGGCACGGTGACGCTCGACAATGAGGCGATCGCCTCGCCGCACGCCAAGATCGGCATCATCTTCCAGGAGCCGCGGCTGCTGCCCTGGCTCAGTGTCGCCGACAATATCGGCTTCGGCCTTACCGATCTGCCCGCGACCGAGCGGCGCGAGAAGGTGGTGCGTGCGCTCGAGCGCGTCGGGCTGGCGGACAAGGCGCAGGCCTGGCCGCGCGAACTCTCCGGCGGGCAGGCGCAGCGCGTCGCGATCGCCCGCGCGCTGGTGCCGCAGCCCGAGGTGCTCCTGCTCGACGAGCCGTTCTCCGCACTCGACGCCTTCACCCGCCGCGACCTGCAGGATCATCTGCTCGACCTCTGGGCCGACACGCGCCCGACCTTGATCCTCGTCACGCATGACGTGGATGAAGCCGTGGTTCTGGCCGATCGCGTGCTGGTGATGCGGCCGCGGCCGGGGCGGCTGTTCGACCAGATCGAGATCAATCTCGCCCGCCCGCGCGACCGCAATTCGCCGCTATTCGAGAACTTCAAGCGAAGTGTGCTGACGTCACTCGACCGTTCGCTCGATCGCAGCGTGCCCGACCGCGACGCAACCCAGGGTCCCGGTCAGGCCATGTGGTGGTGACAATGTCCCTCCGAGCCGGTACATCGAAGGGCAATTTTCCGGGAGAGAACAAGATGGACGCCGCCCAACTGCGCCAGATGCAGGCTCCGATCAAGGAGCGCTACAAGACCGATCCCAAGACCGCACTGATCACCCTGAAGGCCAAGGGCTCCACCGATAGCGAAGGCATCGCCTGCAAGGTCGAGACCGGCCGCGCCATCGCGATGGCGGGCCTGCATCCGGCGACAGGCGGCTCCGGCCTCGAGCTCTGCTCGGGCGATATGCTTCTGGAAGCCTTGGTCGCCTGTGCCGGTGTCACGCTGAAATCGGTCGCCACCGCGATCGAGGTGCCGCTCAAGACCGGGAACGTCTATGCCGAGGGCGATCTCGATTTCCGCGGCACGCTCGGCATCGACAAGGAGACCCCGGTCGGCTTCGCCGAGATCCGTCTGCGCTTCGAGGTCGACACCGACGCGCCGCAGGACAAGCTCGATCTCCTTCTGAAGCTCACCGAGCGCTATTGCGTGGTCTACCAGACCATCAAGAACGGCCCGAAGGTCTCGGTGTCGATGCAGCGGATGTGACTCTGTGTACCCTCCCCTGGAGGGGGAGGGTCGATCGCGCGTAGCGCGAGCGGGGTGGGGTGATCTCTCCACTCGGGCACTGTATCCGTCGAGAGACCGTCACCCCACCCCGTCTCATATTCGCTGCGCTTCATATGAGCCGACCCTCCCCCTCCAGGGGAGGGTAAGAAGCCAAGATGTCCCTCGACCTTCACTTCCTCCTCTTCCTCCTCCTGCGGATGGCGATCGCGGCGGCGTTCGTCGTGTCGGCGTCGATCATCACTGAACGCGCAGGTCCGGTGATCGGTGCGCTGATCGCGACACTGCCGGTGTCGGCGGGGCCTTCCTACGTCTTCCTCGCGCTTGACCACGACGCTGCCTTCATCGCGCAGGGGGCGCTGGCGAGCCTGCCGGTCAACGCGGCGACGATCTTCATGTGCCTCACTTACGTCGTGCTGGCGCAACGGCACAATCTTCTGTTGAGTTGCGGAAGCGCGGTCGCGGTCTGGATCGTGCTGGCTTCGATCATCCGTCAGTTCGACTGGCCGCTCACCGCGGGACTCGCTGCAAATCTGATCGCCTTCGGCATCTGCATTCCGCTGCTGGCCGGCTATCGCGATGTAAAGATGCCGCTGGTGACACGCCGTTGGTACGACGTGCCGATGCGGGCTGCGCTGGTCGCGACCCTTGTTGCCATCGTGGTCTCGACCTCCGGCTGGGTCGGTCCCCGCATCAGCGGCATCATCGCGCTGTATCCCGTAGTGTTCTCCAGCATCATGGTGATTCTGCATCCGCGTATCGGCGGCCCGCCGACCGCCGCCGTGCTCGCCAACTCCGCCTGGGGTCTGCTCGGGTTCGGCATGGCAATCGCCGTTCTGCACGTTGCGGTGGTGGCATTCGGGTCGGCCGTCGGTCTGTGTCTCGCACTCGGAACCTGTATTGCTTGGAACCTGACGCTGTGGGGACTCGGCCGGCGTGCGATGCACAAGGCGCGGCAACGGCCGTGAGACTACGGATAGGCGCGATGTCGCGTCGCGAAAGGCCCTGTGCAGGAATGTCGATTTCACGCTGATGGGCAGCGCGGCATCTCCGCAAGCCATTGAATGAGATGCGTCATTTCAAGTTGCGTCGACGCTCATGCCTGATCGCGATATGGGCGAAGGTCGTTCCAGCTCCCGCCGATTTCCGACATTTCTATTAGAACTTTCTTCGCGCTTTTCGACTACGAGTGACTCAAGCGTACCCCGCTGTCGTCAGCGTGAACTCGTCCGAGCTGCATCCGAGTGCACGGACTCGCGGGAATTGTAGATTTGAATACGGCTGTGTTGCCGCAACGGTCACTTCCCTACGGGCTGCCCACACTATTTCGAGATGGAGATTGTTTGATGTTCGGTCGCAAGTCCCACAGTGATGCGCAAGCGCGGCTCGACGCCATTGGCCGTTCGCAGGCCATGATCGAATTCAATCTCGATGGCTCGATCATCACGGCCAACCAGAATTTTCTCGACGCCCTCGGCTATCG
>NZ_LFJB01000113.1:0-60461 GCF_006658625.1 Bradyrhizobium sp. UNPF46 | reverse complement strand
TGCTGACCATCCTCAACGCTATGCTGCGCGACCGAAAAATCTATAAGGTCGCACCGTCAACATAACAGTTGCCGGCTCTGCGCAGCGGCACTGCGTGCCGCAGCTTGTCCGGGACACGACAACGTTGCTCGGTCCAGCCTTTCCCCCATCACAACTCCGTGTCTTTATTAGGAAACAATCATTCCCTATTATCCCGCAATGCAAGAGACCGCCCGCAGATCGCAAGCCACCGCCCGTCCGCCCGGCCGTCCCCGGGAATTCGACATGGACACCGCGCTCGACCGCGCCGTGAGGGTGTTTTGCGAGCGCGGCTATCATGCCACCTCGATCGGAGACCTGACCGCCGCGATGCGGCTCGCCACCGGCAGCGTCTACAAGGCGTTTCGCGACAAGCAGGCCGTGTTCCTGGCGGCATTCGACCGCTACGCCGCGGTCCGCCGTGAGCAGACCCGCAGCGCGGCCGCGCGCGGCAGCAACGGCCGGGAGCGGCTGCGCCACATGCTGCTGTCCTATGTCGCGCATTCGCAAGGCATCGAGGGTCGCCGCGGCTGCATGGTGGTCGGCGGCACGGTCGAGCTCGCCGCGCTCGATCCGCAAGTCCGCGCCCGCGTCAACGCGCAGATCGAGACCAACGAGGCCTTCATCGCGGGCCTCATCCGCGAGGGCCAGGCCGACGGTTCGATACCGGCCCATGTCGATGTCGACGACACCGCGCGGCTGATGATCTGCATCACGCAAGGCATGCGCGTCGTCGGCAAGGCGCGGCTGCCGCTCGACGGGAAGCGCCTCGTCGGCGTCGCGATGAAGCTGCTCGCCTGAATTCATGCCTTATTAGGGAATGATCGTTCCCATATCTGGAGTCTGCTGGAATGACGATGAATGCCACGATCGAGACCGCCCCCGAACCGGATGCGGTGTCACAGCGCCTGACCTTCGTGCTTGCCGCGGCCTGTGGCATGGTCGCCGCCAACATCTACTACGCGCAGCCGCTGATCGCCCCGATCAGCGCCGCGCTCGGCCTGTCGCATGAAGCCGCGGGGCTGATCGTGACCATGACGCAGATCGGCTATGGCGTCGGGCTTCTCTTCATCGTGCCGCTCGGCGATCTCGTCGAAAATCGCGCCCTGATCTGCTCGGTGATCATGCTCGGTGCTACCGCGCTGCTCGCCGCCGCGTTCTCGACCCATGCGCTGCCGTTCCTGGTCGCGGCGCTGTTCGTCGGGCTCGGCTCGGTCGCGGTGCAGATCATCATCCCCTATGCGGCGCATCTGGCGCCGGAGGCCATCCGCGGCCGCGTCGTCGGCAACGTCTCGACCGGGCTGATGCTCGGCATCATGCTGGCGCGCCCGGTGTCGAGCTTCGTCACCGCGGCCTCGTCGTGGCACACGGTGTTCTTCGCCTCCGCCGCGCTGATGATCGTGCTCGCAGCGGTGCTCCGCCTCGTGCTGCCGAGGCGCCGGCCCGTCGCGCGCATGCATTACGGCACGCTGCTGCTGTCGATGCCGCACCTGGCCTTGAATACGCCGCTGCTCCGGCGACGGGCGCTCTACCAGGCGAGCCTGTTCGGCTGCTTCACCCTGTTCTGGACGGTGGCGCCGCTCCAGCTCGCGGGCGCGTTCGGTTTTTCCCAGCGCGGCATCGCGCTGTTCGCCCTCGCCGGCGTCGCCGGCGTGTTCGCAGCTCCCATCGCGGGCCGGCTCGCCGATCGCGGCCATAGCCGGATCGCGACGCTGGTTGCGATGCTGCTCGCGGCCGCGGGCTTCCTGGCGAGCTATGTCGGCGCGCCCGGCTCGATGCTGAACCTCGGCTGCCTGGTCGTGGCCGCGATCGCCATCGATATCGGCGTTCAGGGCAACGTCGTGCTCGGCTTCCGCGCCATCTTCGCGCTCGGGCACGAGCACCGCAGCCGCCTCAACGGCCTCTATATGGCGACGTTCTTCGCGGCCGGTGCCGCCGGCTCCGCGGTCGGCGCCTTCGCCTTCGCGCAAGGCGGCTGGCCGCTCGCCTCGGCCATTGGCCTCGCTTTGCCCGTCGCGGGCCTGCTCTATGCGGCGACCGAGTAGTCGCCGGCCCGGCGGAATGGCGCGATGCGGCTGTTTACCAAGACCCGGACACGAGGCCCTGCGAGGCGTCGGGTGCTGCAATTTCCATCTCGCGGTTTGCTTGCGGGTGTAGTACTTTCGTCTCAAGCGAGCCCGGTTAACGGGCGGCAGGGGGAGGCTGATGAGGCGTGCGGGGCTGTTTGGCGTACCGCGGGTACGGCCATGGTCGTGGCGGGCGTTTCTGCTCGGTTGCGTCGTTATCGCAGTATCGGCCGTGCTTCAGGGCATCTGCGTCGCGCTCGGCGCCAAGTTCTATTTTGCAGCGTTCCTGCCCGGCCTGTTCTTGCTCGGCCTCGTCGCGGGCGCGCCGGCGGCCGTGTTTGCCGCGCTGTTCACGGTGCCATTGGTGTGGTGGGCGTTCATTCCGCCCTTTTTCGAGTTCAGCGCGCTGTCGAGCACGAATGCCGATTCCATCAACCTGTTCTGCCTGCTTGCCGTGCTGCTGATCGGCCTTGCCGATCTCTGCCGCGAGACGATGAGCATCATCAGCCGCGGCGGGCTGAAGCCGCCGGGCGAGAGCGCGGCAACGAATCCGCAATAGATCGTCCTGGCGCGATGGCGCGCGTTGCCTGCGCGCAACAGTCCGGCAACCATCCGCGCGCTTGCCGCGCGCCGCTAACTTTTCGAAAAAGATTTGGCCGCAGTTTCTCCCCCGGGAATGACGAGGGAGTTTTCGGACATGAACGGCCAAATCAACGGTCACGCCATCCTGGAGAACGTGCGTCGCTATCGCGGCATCGCATCGCTGTATCGCCAGACCGCTGCGTTTCGCCCGGGCCAGAGCTGGTCGCTGCTGGAACAGGCGCAGGATTGGGAAGCGCGGGCGCTGTCGGAGCTGGAATCCTATTTCGCAGCGCGCATGGACTACGCCGCGCCGCGCGCAGCCTGATCGTTAACCATCGCTCACGATATGATCGTGAGCTCGGGTGCGGGCACCACAAATTGTCCGCCCCAGGCGCGAATCTCCGCCAACTGCGCGACGATCTCGTCCTTCAGATTCCAGGGAAGGACGAAGACGTAATCAGGCCTTGCCGCGATCAGGGCGGCGGGATCGCGGATCGGCAGATGCGTTCCCGGAAGCAGCAGGCCCTGCTTGTGCGGATTGCGATCCACGGTGAACGGAATCAGCTCGCGCGTGACGCCGCAATAGTTCAGCAGCGTGTTGCCCTTGGCAGGCGCGCCATAGCCGAGGACCGTCTTGCCCGCGCGCTGCGCGGCGGCGAGAAAGTCGCGGATCGTCTCGCGCTTCGCCGCGACCTTCGCCTGAAAATCGCGATAGATCGCGGGCCGGTCGAGACCTGCGACTTCCTCGCGCCGGCGCAATTGCTCGAGCGCGGGCGAGGGCCTTTGAGCAGCCGTCGTCCTGCAGACATGCAGGCGCAGCGAGCCGCCATGAGTCGGCAATTCCTCCACGTCGAACACGCGCAAGGCGTGTGCGCGAAACACCGTCTCGAGGGTCGCGAGCGAGAAGTACGACAGATGCTCGTGATAGATCGTGTCGAACTGAATCCCTTCGATCAGATGCAGCAGGTGCGGAAGCTCCAGCGTCGCACGTCCGGCCTCGGGCAGGAGAATGCGCAGGCCCGCGACGAAATCGTTGATGTCGGGGACGTGCGGCAGCACGTTGTTGGCGACGATCAGATCGGGCCTGTGGCCTTCGGTGCGCAGCGCAGCCGCTGCATCGCGGCCGAAATAGCAAATGCGGGTCGGAATGCCCTTGGCGGTTGCAGCGGCCGCCGGGCCGCTGGCCGGCTCGATCCCGAGCGCGCGGATGCCGGCGCGCTGAAAATATTGCAGCAGATATCCGTCATTGCTGGCGATCTCGATCACCTCGGACGCCGGCCCGAGCCTTGCGCGGACGATCATCTCGGCGGCATAGCTCTCCGCATGAAGCAGCCAGCTCTCGGAATAGGACGAATAATAGAGATACTGGTCGAAGATGCTAGCCGCCGGCTCGAATTGCGGCAGCTGGACCAGCCCGCAGGCGCGGCACACACGGGCATGCAGCGGGTAGGTCGGCTCGGCGGCATTCGCGCACTCCGGCGGCAGATAGGAATTCGCCAGAGGCGACAGGCCGAGATCGACGAAGGTCTCGTCGAGCTCCCGCGCGCAGAAGCGGCATCGATGCCCGTCCATGACCGGATCGTCCCGTTGTGCCGCCCTGTCGCGGCTGTTAGTGAATGCTTCCAAGCCACGGAAACTCCGACAAGGTCGCGGATGATGCAACCGAAAAGGCGTTCGGGTGAACGGACGTTCGCAGCGGCGGCGTCGCGGCGCGGAGGGGCGAGATGAAGTTCGCTGCATTGGCTCTGCCGGGTGTGGTCGAAATCGGCATCGAGCCGGAGCTTGATGCGCGCGGGTCCTTTGCCCGGCTGTTCGACACCGAGGCCTTCGCGGCGCAGGGACTGCCGACGCAGTTCGCGCAACACAGCCTGTCCCGCAACGAACGCGCCGGCACCCTTCGCGGTCTGCATTACCAGGCCGGCCGGCCGGAGGCGAAGCTGGTGCGCTGCGTTGCCGGCCGCGCCTTCGACGTGATCGTCGATCTGCGCCGATCGCTGCCGACCTTCGGACAATGGTGCTCGGTCGAGCTCACCGCTGACCGCGGCAATGCGGTGTTCATCCCCGCCGGATGCGCGCACGGCTTCCAGACGCTCACTGATGCGACCGAGCTGATGTACTGCATCGACGTGCCTTATGACGCGCAGGGCGCAGCAGGCATTCGCTGGGACGATCCGTCGCTGGCAATCGCCTGGCCGCTGCCCGATCCGATCCTGTCCGCGCGCGACCGCGCGCTGCCGTATCTCGCATGAAGCGGGTCTTGGTCACGGGCGCGTCCGGATTCATCGGCCGTGCGCTCGTGCCTGCGCTGGCGGGGCGCGGCTTCGAGGTCCATGGCATCGCGCGCACAGCGCAGCCGGCGACGCCGGGCGTGAGTTGGCATGCGGCCGATCTCCTCACCGAAGCCGGCCGCGAGCATGCGCTGTCCGCAGCGCGGCCGACGCATCTCGTCCATCTCGCCTGGGAAGCACGGCCGGGCCGCTATCGCGAAGATCCCATCAATCGGCGGTGGACGGAGGCGAGCATCGACCTGCTCGCGCGCGCGCAAGCCTGCGGCATCAGCCGAATCCTCGGCATCGGCAGCTGCCTCGAATACGGACCGCAGAGCGGTCCGTGCGAAGAGGGCGTGAGCCCGTGCCGTCCCACCACATTGTACGGACAGGCCAAGCTCGCGACGGGCGAAGCCTATATCGCGGCGGGCGCCATTTGGGGCCGCGTGTTTGTCCCGTTCGGTCCGCACGAGCCGGAGAGGCGCCTCATTCCTTCGCTGATCCGGAGCCTCCGTGCCGGACAAGACTTCGATTGTTCGCATGGCGGCCAATTGCGCGACTTCGTCTATGTCGACGATCTCGCGCAGATGATCGCCGCCGTGCTCGACAGCGAGCTCAAAGGCGCGGTCAATCTCGCCAGCGGCGAGGTGTGCAGCCTGCGCAGCGTGATCGAGCACTTCGCCGAGTGCCTCGAGGCGCTTCATCTGGTCAGGTTCGGCGCCGTCGATGCAACGGGCGTCGATGCCGAGCCGATGCTCGCCGCCCATGTCAGCCGCCTCCGCGAGGTGACCGCAGGCGTGCCGCTGGTCGGATTCAAGGCAGGTGCCGCCCGCACGCTCGCATGGTGGACCGATCGCCTGCCGAGGAGCGCGTGAGGTGCGGTCCGCTTGCAGCAGGCGGACGGCAGGCGGGTCCCGTGGCAATTACGGAGTTGTCTCGCCGAGCGTCTATGCTAGCAACGGGCCGACCGAAACCTCCTTCATGTCGGCCGGGGCAAGCGATGACTACGTTCAACCGCATCTTCACGACCGAGCGCCTGCTCCAGATCATCGTGATCCTGGCGGCCACCGTCGCCATGAAGCTGATGAGCTGAATGCCGGCGGACTATCGTCCGCTGAACTCGGGCACGTCGGGCAGATAGTTCGATCCTTCCGAGCCCAGGAAATCGAACATCGCCTGCGCCGGCGGCAGCAGCACCTTGTCGCTGCGGCGGATCACATACCATTGCCGCACGATCGGCAGGCCCGCGACGTCGAGCACGATGAGCCGGCCTTCGGCGAGCTCGTGCGCCACCGTGTGGGCCGAGATGAAGGCGATGCCGAGCCCGGCGATGACCGCCTGCTTGATGGTCTCGTTGCTGCTCATCTCCATGCCGACGATCGGCTCGAGGTCGGACTTTTGGAACATGCCCTCCATCAGCGTCCGCGTGCCCGAGCCGGGCTCGCGGGTGAGGAAGGTCTCGTGCACGAGGTCGGTCAGGCTGAGGCCGGAATCCTTTTCCAGCCAGTGCCCCTTGCGCGCGACGATGATGTGGGGATTGCGCCCGAGCTGGCGGACGTCGACGGAGACGTCGGCCGGTGGCCGACCCATCACGGCGAAATCGAGGTCGTAGCCGTGCATGGCCTCGCGAATCTCCTCGCGATTGCCGATGGTCAGCTTGATCTCGATCTTGGGATAGCGCTTGGAGAATGCCGCGATTGCATGCGGCACGAAATACTTCGCGGTCGAGACCGCGCCGAGATGCACGGTGCCGCCGGTCCGCCCCGCCAGCAGGTCGAGCGCGCCCTGGCAGTCGGTGATGGCGGCCTCGACCCGCTCGGCGAGCGCCAGGACCTCCTTGCCCGCCTCCGTCAGCAGCATGCCGTCGCCGGTCCGCTGCACCAGCGGCAGGCCGGCGAGGTCCTGAAGCTGCCGCAGCTGCTGGGTCACGGCCGGCTGCGTCAGCCCGAGATGGCCGGAGGCCGCCGTCACGCTGCCCTTGGCCGACAACGCCGCAAGCGAACGAAGCTGCCGGATCGTGAGATGCCGGAGCTGGGCCGCAGCATGGCCGGGACCATTATAAGAAAATTCTTTAACGCTCATTATGAATAGAAATTTTCCTTATTAAGCTGCCCCTGTCAATCTCCTGATGCCGGGACTGATCGCTGCCTGCCTCCAGAGGGGAGGGAATGGACGCGGCGCCGGCACAGGGGATGGACGCAGATGACCGGGCAACTCAGGCTGGACGATCACCTTCAACGGTATTCCGAGACCGCGCCGCACGCGCTGGCGGTGGCCGCCGCGGTTGATGCCATCGCGGCGGCGGCGATCGAGATCGCCGACCTCATCGCCACCGGTGATCTCGCGGACGCCTCCGGCCTGACGACGGGGCGCAACAGTGACGGCGACGTGCAGCGCGATCTCGACGTCCAGGCCGATGCGATCCTGCGCCGCTGTCTCGGCAAGCTGCCGATCGCGGCGCTGGCGTCGGAGGAGATGCGCGAGGCCCAGATCGGCGACCGCGAGGGCCGCATCTGCATCGCGATCGATCCGCTCGACGGCTCCTCCAACATCGACATCAATATGACGGTCGGCACGATCTTCTCGATCCTGCCGGCACCCGAGGACCTCTCGCTCGCCTTCCATCAGCGCGGCTCGGCGCAACTCGCGGCGGGCTTCGTCACCTACGGCCCGCAGACCTCGCTGGTGCTGACGCTCGGCGAAGGCGTCGACATCTTCACGCTCGACCGCAAGGCGGGCTGCTTCCGCCTCGCGCGCGCCGGCGCGCAGATCGCCGAGGCCTGCGAGGAATTCGCGATCAACGCGTCGAACCGCCGGCACTGGGATCCGCCGGTGCGCGCCTTCATCGACGAATGCCTCGCCGGCGTCGAAGGGCCGGCCAACCACGATTTCAACATGCGCTGGGTCGGCTCGCTGGTCGCGGAGGCCTACCGCCTCCTCACCCGCGGCGGCGTGTTCCTCTATCCCTCGGATGCGCGTCCCGGCTATGGCGACGGTCGCCTGCGCCTGACTTACGAGGCGCATCCGATGGCCATGATCATCGAGCAGGCCGGCGGCTCCGCCACGACGGGACGCGAGCGCATCCTCGACCTGTCGGCGCAAAACCTGCACCAGCGCGTGCCGCTGATCATGGGTTCGAGCAACGAGGTGCGGCGCGTCGAGGAGCTGCATTGCGATCCGGTGCTGGTCGCCAGCGTTTCAGCGCCGCTATTCGCGCGGCGCGGATTCTTCCGGCTCTGATCGAGGTGACGCATGTCCAGGAAACATCCGATCATCTCCATCACCGGCTCCTCTGGCGCCGGCACCACCTCGGTCAAGAAGACCTTCGAGCAGATATTCTTCCGCGAGAAGGTCAACGCCGCCTACATCGAGGGCGACGCCTTCCACCGCTATGACCGCGCCGAAATGCGCACGCAGATGGCCAAGGAGGCCGAGCGCGGCAACAGGCATTTCAGCCATTTCAGCCCCGAGACCAACCTGTTCGAGGAGCTGGAGCGCGCGTTCCGCGACTACGGCGAGACCGGCACGGCGGTGACGCGTCACTACGTGCACGATGCCGAGGAATCCGCACTGCATGGCGCGGCGCCCGGCACCTTCACCGATTGGAAGAAGCTGCCGGAGAACTCCGACCTCTTGTTCTACGAAGGCCTGCACGGCGCCGTGGTCACCGACAAGGTCAACGTCGCGCGCTATGCCGACCTCAAGATCGGAGTCGTGCCAGTCATCAATCTCGAATGGATCCAGAAGCTGCACCGCGATCGCAGCGCGCGCGGCTATTCGACCGAGGCCGTTACCGACACCATCCTGCGGCGGATGCCCGACTACATCCACTACATCTGCCCGCAATTCACCGAGACCGACATCAACTTCCAGCGCGTGCCGACGGTGGACACCTCCAATCCGTTCGTCGCGCGTTGGATCCCGACGCCGGACGAATCGATGGTCGTGATTCGCTTCAAGAATCCGCGCGGTATCGACTTCCCCTATCTGCTCTCGATGCTGCCGCAGAGCTGGATGTCGCGCGCCAATTCGATCGTCTGTCCCGGTGCGAAGCTCGATCTCGCGATGCAGCTGATCCTGACGCCGCTGATCATGCAGCTCATCGAGCGCAAGCGAAACCTGAAGTAAAGAGGGAGGATCCGATGAACATCTCCGTCCACGCCGAAGCCGACCTCACGGCGGTCGCGCACAACGACCTGGCCAATGCCGTCCGCTTCCTCGCGGTCGATGCCATCGAGACCTCGCAATCCGGCCATCCCGGCCTGCCCATGGGCATGGCCGACGTCGCGACCGTGCTGTTCTCGCGCTTCCTGAAGTTCGACTCCGCGCATCCAACCTGGCCGGACCGCGACCGCTTCGTGCTCTCCGCAGGCCACGGCTCGATGCTGCTCTACGCATTGCTGCATCTGACCGGCGGCGATGTCAGCCTCGACGACATCAAGGCCTTCCGGCGATGGGGCTCGAAGACGCCGGGCCATCCCGAGTATGGCCACACGCCGGGTGTCGAGACCACGACGGGGCCGCTGGGGCAGGGCATCGCGACTGCGGTCGGCATGGCGCTCGCCGAGCGCATGGCCAATGCGCGGCATGGCGACGGGCTCGTCGATCATTTCACCTACGTCATCGCGGGCGACGGCTGCCTGATGGAAGGCATCAGCCAGGAGGCGATCTCGCTCGCCGGCCATCTCGGGCTCGGCCGCCTGATCGTGCTGTTCGACGACAACGGCATCTCCATCGACGGTCCGACCTCGCTCGCGACATCCGACGACCAGCTCGCGCGTTTCGCCGCCTCCGGCTGGTCGGTGCGCGGCGTCGACGGGCATGATCCCGAAGCCGTTGCACAGGCGATCGCGGAGGAGCGGGCGACCGCAAAACCGTCGCTGATCGCCTGCCGCACCATCATCGGCTATGGCGCGCCCGACCGGCAGGGCACCGAGAAGGCGCATGGCGCGCCGCTCGGCGCCGAGCAGGCCGCGGCGGCGCGCCGCACGCTGGGTTGGGATTATCAGCCCTTCGTGGTGCCGATCCCGGTGCTCAAGGCTTGGCGAATGATCGGGCAGCGCGGGCAGGTCGATCGGCTCGCCTGGCTCGATCGCTATGAACGCGCGACGCCAGAGCAGCGCGACCTGTTCGTCGAGGGCAAGGCCGTTGGACTGCCGGCCGCCTATGCGCTGGCCGCCGCGAAATTGCGCGAGCGCTTTGCCAGCGAACGGCCGAAGCTCGCGACGCGGCAGGCCTCGCAGCAGGTGCTCGACGGCATCGCCGGGACCATCCCCGGTCTGGTCGGGGGCTCCGCGGACCTGACGCATTCGAACCTCACGCACGCCAAGGCGCAGGCTCCCGTCAAGCGCGGGGCCTTCGCCGGCGACTACATCCACTACGGCATTCGCGAGCACGGCATGGCCGCCGCGATGAACGGTCTCGCGCTGCATGGCGGCTTCATCCCCTATGGTGGCACGTTCCTGGCGTTCTCCGATTACAGCCGGCCGGCAATCCGCCTTGCAGCCCTGATGCGGCTGCGCGCCATCCACGTGATGACCCACGACTCCATCGGCCTTGGCGAGGATGGCCCGACGCACCAGCCGGTCGAGCATCTTGCGGCGCTGCGCGTGATCCCGAACCTCCTGGTGTTCCGTCCCGCCGACGCGGTGGAGACGCTGGAAGCCTGGGACTGCGCACTCAGCTCCGAGAGCCGTCCCTCCGTGCTGTGCCTGTCGCGGCAGGCGCTGCCAACCTTCCGCAGCGATGCGCGCGGCAGAAACCGTGTCGCGAACGGTGCCTATCTCGTCGTCTCCCCCGATGGCGGACGTGACGTGACGCTGATCGCAACCGGCTCGGAAGTGTCGATCGCACTGGAAGCCGCGCGGCTGCTCGCGACTGAGCACATTCGTGCGGCCGTGGTCTCGGCGCCGTGCTTTGCGCTGTTCGAGGAGCAGCCGGACGATTATCGCGCCACTGTGCTCGGCACGGCGCCGCGCGTCGGTATCGAGGCGGCTGTCGCCGGTGATTGGCATCGCTGGATCGGCGCCGACGGCGAGTTCGTGGGCATGCGCGGCTTCGGCGCCTCGGCGCCGGCGCCGGTGCTGTACCGCGAATTCGGCATCACGCCACAGAGTATTGCCGAAGCCGCCCGCCGGGCGATTGCTCGCAACAGTCGATAAGGAGGACATCCCTTGGCACGCATTACCCTTCGCCAGCTGCTCGATCACGCCGCGTCTCATGGCTACGCGGTGCCGGCGTTCAACATCAACAACATGGAGCAGGGCATCGCGATCATGCAGGCGGCGGCCGAGGTCGACGCGCCCGTCATCATGCAGGCCTCGCGCGGCGCGCGCAGCTATGCCGGCGATCTCATGCTCTCGCACATGATCGACGCGCTGGAGCGGACCTATCCGGACATCCCGCTCTGCATGCACCAGGACCACGGCAATGACGAGGCGACCTGCGCGTCCGCCATTGCCCATGGCTTCACCTCTGTGATGATGGACGGTTCGCTCAAGGCGGATGCCAAGACTGCGGCCGATTACGATTACAATGTCGCAATCACTCGCCGCGTCGTCGATCTCGCGCACTGGGTCGGGGCTTCCGTCGAAGGCGAGCTCGGCGTGCTCGGCTCGCTCGAACATGGCGGCGGCGAGCAGGAGGACGGCCACGGCGTCGAGGGCAAGGTGAGCCACGACCAGCTGTTGACCGATCCCGATCAGGCCGTCGATTTCGTTCGCGCGACGAAAGTCGACGCGCTCGCCATCGCGATGGGCACCTCGCACGGCGCCTACAAGTTCAGCCGCAAGCCCGATGGCGACATCCTGGCGATGCGGGTGGTCGAGGAGATCCACCGCCGCCTGCCGAACACACATCTGGTCATGCATGGCTCTTCCTCGGTGCCGCAGCCGCTGCAGGACATGTTCAACCAGTTCGGCGGCGAGATGCCGCAGACCTGGGGCGTGCCGGTCGAGGAGATCGTGCGCGGCATCAAGAGTGGCGTGCGCAAGGTCAATATCGACACCGATTGTCGCCTCGCGATGACCGCGGTGTTCCGAAAAGTGGCGGCGCAATCGCGCAACGAGTTCGATCCGCGCAAATTCCTCAAGCCCGCGATGGACGCGATGCGCGAGCTTTGCCGCGAGCGCTTCGAGCAGTTCGGCACCGCAGGCCATGCCAGCAAGATCAAGGTCGTTCCCTTGAGCGAGATGGCGCGGCGTTACCGCGCCGGCGAGCTCGACCCACGTATCGACGCCCGTGAGCCCGTTGCGGCCTAGTTAGTCGGAAAGAGCAGAGAAGAGAGCAGGAGAGAGACATGAACGCACATACCGGCACGGTCCGCGGCAAGGAGCGTTATCGCTCTGGCGTCATGGAATACAAGCGCATGGGCTATTGGGAGCCCGACTACACGCCGAAGGACACCGACGTCATCGCGCTGTTTCGCGTCACGCCGCAAGAGGGGGTCGATCCGATCGAAGCGTCGGCTGCGGTGGCCGGTGAATCCTCGACCGCGACCTGGACCGTGGTGTGGACCGACCGCCTCACGGCGGCCGAGAAGTATCGCGCCAAATGCTACCGGGTCGATCCGGTCCCGGGCTCGCCGGGCTCCTATTTCGCCTACATCGCCTATGACCTCGACCTGTTCGAGCCGGGCTCGATCGCGAACCTCTCGGCCTCAATCATCGGCAACGTGTTCGGCTTCAAACCGCTCAAGGCGCTGCGGCTGGAAGACATGCGTTTCCCGGTCGCCTATGTGAAGACGTTCCAGGGGCCGGCGACCGGCATCGTGGTCGAGCGCGAGCGCCTCGACAAGTTCGGCCGGCCGCTGCTCGGCGCGACGGTGAAGCCGAAGCTCGGACTCTCCGGGCGCAACTACGGCCGCGTGGTCTACGAGGCGCTGAAGGGTGGGCTCGACTTCACCAAGGACGACGAGAACATCAACTCGCAGCCCTTCATGCATTGGCGCGACCGCTTCCTCTATTGCATGGAGGCCGTCAACCGGGCCCAGGCGGCCTCGGGCGAGGTGAAGGGCACCTACCTGAACATCACCGCGGGGACGATGGAGGACATCTACGAGCGCGCCGAATTCGCCAAGGAGCTCGGGTCGTGCATCGTGATGATCGACCTCGTGATCGGCTACACCGCGATCCAGTCCATGGCCAAATGGGCGCGGCGCAACGACATGATCCTGCATCTGCATCGCGCCGGTCACTCGACCTATACGCGGCAGAAGAGCCACGGCGTGTCGTTCCGCGTCATCGCGAAGTGGATGCGCCTAGCCGGCGTCGACCACATCCATGCCGGCACGGTGGTCGGCAAGCTCGAGGGCGATCCCAACACCACGCGCGGCTATTACGACGTCTGCCGCGAGGACTTCAACCCGACCAAGCTCGAGCACGGCCTGTTCTTCGACCAGTCCTGGGCGAGCCTGAACAAGATGATGCCGGTGGCCTCCGGCGGCATCCATGCCGGCCAGATGCATCAGCTGCTCGACCTGCTTGGCGAGGACGTGGTGCTGCAATTCGGCGGCGGCACCATCGGCCATCCCATGGGTATCGCGGCCGGCGCGATCGCCAACCGCGTGGCGCTGGAAGCGATGATCCTCGCCCGCAACGAGGGCCGTGACTACGTCCACGAAGGTCCGGAGATTCTGGCGAGGGCGGCCGAGACCTGCACGCCGCTGAAGGCGGCGCTCGAGGTCTGGAAGGACGTGACCTTCAACTATCAATCCACCGACACGCCGGACTTCGTGCCGACGGCGCTCGAAACCGTCTAGGGAGACGCAACATGAAACTCACTCAGGGTTGCTTTTCGTTTCTGCCCGATCTCACCGACGACCAGATCACCAGTCAGGTGCAGTATTGTCTTGGAAAGGGCTGGGCGGTGAACATCGAGTTCACCGACGATCCGCATCCCCGCAACACCTATTGGGAGATGTGGGGCCTGCCGATGTTCGATCTCCAGGACGCTGCCGGCGTGATGATGGAGCTCGCGGAGTGCCGCAGGGTGTATGGCAACAGATACATCCGCATCAGCGGCTTCGATTCCAGTCATGGCTGGGAATCGGTGCGGATCTCCTTCCTGGTCAACCGGCCGCCTGATGAGGCCGAGTTCGAGCTGGTCCGGCAGGAGGTCGGCGGCCGGGCGATCCGCTACACCACCGTGCGCAAGCACGCCGCGCACGCGTCAACTTAAGTCATCCGTTTCCGCACGGAGCTCTCCCTGCTCCGGATCCTTGGCGGACCAACTGCTTCGCCGCCTCCCTCGCGGCGAAGCCCTTTTTTCGAGGTCCCGATGCTGGATGTGCCCCACGCAACCACGACTGAGCCCAGCGAGACCCAATTCGATCTCCGCAAGGAGGCCGAAGCGGCCGGGATCACCGACACGCTGCAGCAGCTCGATCAGGAGCTGGTCGGATTGAGACCGGTGAAGAACCGCGTGCGCCAGATCGCCTCGCTGCTGCTGATCGAGCGCATCCGGCAGCGCGCGGGCCTGGCCTCGGCGCCGCCGACGCTGCACATGTCGTTCACCGGAAATCCCGGCACCGGAAAGACCACGGTCGCGCTGCGCATGGCGAAGATCCTGCACGGTCTCGGCTTCGTGCGGCGCGGGCAGGTGATCTCGGTGACGCGCGACGACCTCGTCGGCCAATATATCGGTCACACCGCGCCGAAGACGAAGGAGATCCTGAAGAAGGCGATGGGCGGCGTGCTGTTCATCGACGAAGCCTATTATCTCCATCGGCCTGACAACGAGCGCGACTACGGTCAGGAAGCGATCGAGATCCTGCTCCAGGTGATGGAGAACCAGCGCGAGGATCTCGTCGTGATCCTCGCCGGCTATGGCGAGCGCATGACGAGCTTCTTCGCCTCCAATCCCGGCTTCCGCTCGCGCATCGCCCACCACATCGAATTTCCCGACTATGCGGAAGAGGAACTGCTCGTCATCGCCGAGCTGATGCTGAAGGAGCGGGGTTATCGGTTCTCGGCGGCGGCGCGCGAGGCCTTCGAGAGATACATCGCGCTGCGCCGGACCCAGCCATTCTTCTCCAACGCGCGTTCGATCCGCAACGCGGTCGACCGTATCCGCCTGCGGCAGGCCGATCGCCTGGTGTCCGATCTCGACCGCATGCTCGATGTCGCCGATCTCGAGACCATCGATCCCATGGACGTCCTGGCGAGCCGCGTCTTCAGCGGCGGCACTGACGCGCGGAGTGCAAAGCCATGACCGGAGAGATCGTCATCGCTCCCTCGATCCTGGCTGCGGATTTCGCGCGCCTCGGCGAGCAGATCGCGGCAATCGACGCGGCTGGCGCCGACTGGATCCATTGCGACGTCATGGACGGACATTTCGTGCCGAACATCAGCTTCGGCGCCGATGTCATCAAGGCCATCCGGCCGATGACGAAGAAGATCTTCGACGTGCATCTCATGATCGCGCCTGTCGATCCCTATCTCGAAGCGTTCGCGAAGGCCGGGGCCGATGTCATCACCGTCCACGCCGAAGCCGGCCCGCATCTCGACCGTTCGCTTCAGGCCATCCGGGCGCTCGGCAAGAAGGCCGGTGTCAGCCTGTGCCCCGCCACTCCCGAGAGCGCGATCGAATATGTGCTTGATCGCATCGATCTCGTGCTGGTGATGACGGTCAATCCAGGATTTGGCGGTCAGTCGTTCCTCGAATCCCAGCTTCCGAAGATCGAACGTGTCAAGGCCATGATCGGCGACCGGCCGATCAGGCTCGAGGTCGACGGCGGCGTCACGCGCGACAATGCCGCTGCGGTGGCGGCGGCCGGCGCCGATACGCTGGTGGCGGGTTCCGCAGTATTCCGCGGCAACTGCGTCGCCGATTATGCCGCGAACATCGAGGCCATTCGCATTGCTGCCGAGACAGCACGGGTTCCGAAGCTGCGAGAGAATGCTGTGCAGCCGATGCGCCTCGGCGAAAGCGCGCGCATCCGGTAGACTACGGATGGCTTCGCCAAGCGTTTGCGCAGAGGTATCGACGGCCTCGGCGACGGATTTTCCCGGAGTCCTACGGGGAATCTGACGCAAGTCGACAATACCCTTCATGCCGGGGTAACCAACGGTGTCGAAGTAAGCGCCCGATTAACGGCGACGCAATGCGCCGCTCCACAATCTGTGGTTCAAGAGCTGCAGAGAGCGTGGGATGCACATTCGATATCTTCACTGGAATGCTGCCCATGGCTGGCGCGGAGCGGATGCCCTGCGCGAGCCACCCCAGCTCGTGCTCTATTTCGGCAGCCGCGAGCAACTCGCGGACGGCCAGCGTTATCGCGAGCTGCGCGGTCTCTATCCCGACAGTCATATCGTCGGATGCAGCACCGGCGGCCAAATCCATGGCGACGATATCTGCGATGACGAAGTCGTCGCTGTCGCCTTGCACTTCGCCCATACGCAAGTGCGGCTGGTGCAGGAGGTCGTCGAGACCCGCGACGCGTCGCGAGCCTGCGGCGTGCGTCTTGCCCGCCAGGTGCTGGCGGCGGATCTGGCGGGCCTGTTCGTCCTATCGGACGGGTTGGCGGTGAACGGCGCCGAGCTGCTCGCCGGGATCACCGAAGTGCTGGGGCCGGATCTGCCCGTGACCGGCGGGCTCGCCGGCGATGGCACCCGATTTGAACAGACGATGGTCGGAGCCGACGCGGAGCCGTCGCCGAACCGCATCGCCGCAATTGCATTCTACGGCGCCTCGTTCCGCTTCGCGCATGGCTGCGCCGGCGGCTGGGACGTGTTCGGGCCGCGCCGCAAGGTGACGAAGGCGCAAGGGTCGGTGGTCGTGGAGCTCGACGGCGAGCCGCCGCTGGATCTGTATACCCGCTATCTCGGCGAGGAGGAGGCTGCGGCGATGCCGGGTTCGGGCCTGGCATTCCCCTTGCGCATTCACGACGAGGCCGAGCCGAACCGGCAGATCGTGCGCTCCGTGTTCGCGGTGGATCGCAATGCCCGCACGCTGACATTCGCGGCCGACATTCCGGAAGGATGTACCGCGCAGTTGATGCGCGCCAATTTCGACAGTCTCGCCGCAGGTGCCGGGGAGGCCGGTAGGCAGGCGCGCAGCGCACTCGCGGACGAGGTTGCCGGGGACAAGCTTGCGATCCTGGTGAGCTGCACCGGCCGCCGCAGAGTGATGGGGCAGCGCACCCAGGACGAGCTGGATGCCGTTGCCGCCGAGCTCGGCGACGACGTCGTCCGGATCGGATTCTACTCCTACGGCGAGATCGCTCCGCCGGCCGTGTCCGGCCGCTGCGAACTGCACAACCAGACCATGACCGTCACCGTCATCGCGGAGGCGGCGGCTTGACCATGCATCGGCTACTCGCCAGACAGATCCGCCAGTCGACGGACGAATCCGGCAAGGTCGATCTGACCAAGCTCGGCGAGCTCGTCAGCGCGGCCTATGAGGAGAGCGATTGCGATCGCCGCCGCACCGACCGCGCGATCAAGCTGATGATCGAGGAGCTCGAACAGACGCATAAGCGAGCCGAACAGGATCTGGGGCGGGCGCGCGAGTTCCTCGACAGCATCATCGAGAATATCCCGATCGCGGTGTTCGCCAAGGATGCGAAGGATTCCCGCTATATCCTGCTCAACCGCGCCGGCGAAGAATATTACGGAATGCCGCGCGAGGAGATGCTGGGCAAGACGCCGGAACAGATCTTTCCGGACAAGATCGCCCGTGCCGTCAACGAGCAGGATCGCCGCGTCGTCGACAGCGGCACGCCGATGTTCCTCGAGGGACATCTGCTCGAAGTCGGCGTCAAAGGCCGCGATCGTCTGGTCAATTCGCGCAAGCTGCTGATCAGGGACGGCAGTGGCGCGCCGCAATATCTGGTCGGCGTGATCGAGGACGTCACCGAGAGGATCACGAACGAGGCGCGGATCAGCCATCTTGCGCATCATGATGTCTTGACCGACCTGCCGAACCGCAGCGCCTTCAACGCCGCGCTTGGCGAGCGGCTGGAGCGGGCGCAGGAGGCGGCGACCAGCTTTGCCGTGCTCAGCCTCGATCTCGACCGCTTCAAGGAGGTCAACGACGTGTTCGGTCACCCCGTCGGCGACATGCTGATGCGGGCGGCGGCGGACCGGCTTGCCGCGGAAGCCGACGGCGCCTTCGTGGCCCGTATCGGCGGCGACGAGTTCATGATCCTGATGCCGGACGACATCAGCCGTGAGGACGTTCTGGGCCTCGCCGAACGGCTGGTCGAGACCATCGGCACGGAGCTCGAGGTCGACGATTATCTGCCCCATGTCGGCCTCAGCATCGGCATCGCGTTTTATCCGGATGACGGCGTGAATGCCGCCACGCTGCTCGCCAACGCCGATTCGGCACTCTATCGTGCCAAGCGCGAGGGCAGGGGGCGGGTCCGCTTCTTCGAATCCGAGATGGATCAGGAGCTGCGCGACCGCAGGCTGTTGCAGCACGATCTGCGGCAGGCGCTGGAGCTGAACCAGTTCCTGGTCTACTTCCAGCCGCAGGCGCGGGTGGATGGCGAGGTCATCGGCTTCGAGGCGCTGCTGCGCTGGAATCATCCGACGCGAGGCTTCGTGCCGCCGGACCAGTTCATTCCGCTGGCCGAGGAGAACGGGCTCATCGTCGAGATCGGCGAATGGGTCTTGCGCGAAGCGTGCCGCGAGGCGGCATCCTGGCCGCGTCCGTTGCAGGTCGCCGTCAATTTGTCGCCGGTCCAGTTCCAGGCCGGCGATCTCGAACGTTCGATCCACCAGATCCTGCTGGAGACGGGGCTGACGCCGACGCGGCTCGAGGTCGAGATCACCGAGGGCGTGCTGATCGGCGATTTCAACCGCGCACTCAATCTGCTGCGGCGGCTGAAGGCGCTCGGCGTCCGCATCGCAATGGACGATTTCGGCACCGGTTATTCCTCGCTGTCCTATCTCCAGTCATTCCCGTTCGACAAGATCAAGATCGATCGGGGGTTCATCTCCAATCTCGAAGCGTCGCCGCAATCGGCCGAGATCGTCCGTGCGGTCCTGAGCCTCGCGCACGCCCTGCATATCCCGGTCATTGCCGAAGGGGTGGAGACGGAGGCGCAGCGCGCCTTCCTGGCGCGCGAGGCCTGCGAGGAGATGCAGGGCTATCTGGTCGGCCGGCCCGACCTGATCGAACGCTATCTCGACCTGGTCGGGGTGACCGTGGAGCGCCGGCTCTACGCCTAGGTCCGGCGTCCCGGGTTCCGGGCGTCAGCCGACATCCATCTGGAACTTTGGGCCGGACATATATTTCCTGGACAATAAGGCAAGGCCAGGCGCGCGCGGGGGGCGCAGCAAATCTTTTGCACAACCGCCATCGCCCTGACGCAAATTGGAGTGATAAGCTCTGCGAATGCGAGGGAGGGTCTCATGGAGAACGTACGTCGCTATCGGGCGCTGGCGTCCCTCTGTCGTCAGCAGGCGGCCTACCGGCCGCTCCAGAACTGGGAACTGCTCGGCCAAGCCGAACATTTCGAACATCTCGCCGAGGTCGCGCTCAAGGCGCATTTCGACGCGTGCAACGTGAAGCACCCCGAGGCCGCCGAGCCGCCCGCGACCTGGGAGACCCCGGTCGCGGCGTAGCGGCGCCTGTTAGTCTCAATGCGACATCAGCGTCGGCACCGTCATGGCTTCCAGCATGGCGCGGGTGACGCCGCCGAGAACGCGCTCCTGCAAGCGCGAATGGCCGTAGCCGCCCATCACCAGGAGATCGAGGGCCTCATCGGCTGCCAGCGACAGGATGGTCGGCTGGATGTCGGAGCGCGTCGCCGAGAGGCCGACCGTGCGGGTCGACAGTCCACGTCGGCCGAGATGTCTTGCCAGGCTGCTCGCTGAAGCTTCGTCTGAGACCGCCTTGTCTTCGTTGATGGTGATGATCACGATCTCATCGGCGCGCGCCAGCAACGGCGCGGCGTCGTGTACGGCGCGGGCCGCGACGCGGCTGCCGTCCCAGCAGATGCCGATCCGGTTCGCCCTGAACGCCCCATGGAAGGTGTAGGGCAGGAACAGCACCGGGCCACCCGCCTGAAACAGGATCTCGCCCGGCACGTCGTTGTCGAACGAGCTTTGCGCCGGATCGGGCTGAAGCACGACGCTGAGGTCGTGCAGCCGCGCCATCTCGCCGAGCGAGCCGGCCGCGTCCGCCGGGATCGCACCGAGCGGGCGGCAGGCGTAGGCGATGCCGGCGTTCGCCGCTTCGATCTCGAACACCGAGAGCGCGGCCTCGGCCCGCTCCACGGCGCGCTCGCGTTCGAGCTCGAACACGGCGGCGACCGCGGCGCCGCCCTCCATCACGTAAGCCGCACTGGTCGCGACATAGCCGACGGCGACCGCGTCAAGATGGGCGCTGAACTGTGCTGCGAGCGAAATCGAGCCATCGATTGCCGGACGCATGGGACGTTCGGTTGGGATGTGGACGAGAATGTCTTTGTACATGGGGCGCCTCCGATGAAAATCCGGGGGCAGTTTTTCACTGCCGGAAGGACCCGCGTTGAGCTGCATCAAATGCGAGGACGGACCTTGCCGCGCGCATTCTTTGCCAAGATTTAATCGGTTGGACGGGACGTCGTAAGGTGACGGTGTCCATGTTGGATGCAAGGCGACACCTTCCAACATGGATATTTCGACATGAACGATCGCGCCAATTCCGACACCCCGACGTCCCGCAAGATCTTGAGGCCGCGCCGGCTCGCGCTGCTCGGCACCGTGGCCGCGCTCGGCGTGGCCGTGCTGGCGGCCTCTCCCGGCTCTTCGAAGTTCGGTCCGGGTTCCTTCATCGCACCGGCCCAGGCCGCGGAATCCGCCGCGACGCCGCCGGGCTTCGGTGACCTCGTCAGCAAGGTCAAGCCCGCCGTCATCTCGGTGCGGGTCAGGATCGACCAGGACAACGACCAGAGCGCCATGCTGCAACAGAACCGGATGGACCAGGACGAGCAGACGCCGTTCGACCAGTTTTCGCGGCAGTTCGACTTCCGCTTTCCGGGCGGCCCGAACGGCATGCCGCGCCAGCGCCATCAGATGATCACGGGCGAAGGCTCCGGCTTCTTCATTTCCGCCGACGGCTATGCCGTGACCAACAACCACGTCGTCGATCATGCCGCCTCGGTGCAGGTGACGATGGACGACGGCACCAGCTACACCGCGAAGGTCGTCGGCACCGATCCCAAGACCGATCTCGCGCTGATCAAGGTCGACGGCAAGAAGGATTTCCCGTTCGTCAAGTTCTCCGACCAGAAGCCGCGCATCGGCGACTGGGTGGTCGCGGTCGGCAATCCCTTCGGTCTCGGCGGCACCGTGACGGCCGGCATCGTCTCGGCCAGCGGCCGCGACATCGGCAACGGTCCCTATGACGACTTCATCCAGATCGATGCGCCGATCAACAAGGGCAATTCTGGCGGTCCGGCCTTCGACATGAGCGGCAACGTGATCGGCGTGAATACCGCGATCTTCTCGCCCTCCGGCGGCTCGGTCGGCATCGGCTTCGACATTCCGGCCTCGACCACAAAGCTCGTCGTGGCGCAGCTGAAGGACAAGGGCGCGGTGACCCGCGGCTGGCTCGGCGTGCAGGTGCAGCCGGTGACATCGGAGATCGCCGACAGCCTCGGCCTGAAGGAGGCGCGCGGCGCCATCGTCGACAATCCGCAGGATGGCAGCCCGGCGGCGAAGGCCGGCATCGAGGCGGGCGACGTCATCACCGCCGTCAACGGCACCGCGGTCAAGGATTCGCGGGACCTTGCCCGCACGATCGCGACCCTTGCGCCTGGCAGCTCGGTGAAGCTCGACGTCTTCCACAAGGGCGACAGCAAGACGGTGACCCTGGCGCTCGGCGAGTTGCCGAACGAGCAACAGGCCAAGGCCGATGTTGGCAAGGAACAGTCGAGCCCCGGCACTCCGCGCCTCGGTCTTGCTCTGGCGCCGGCCGGTGAGGTCCAGGGGGCCGGCCAGAAGGGCGTCGTCGTCACCGAAGTCGATCCGCAAGGGCCGGCGGCGCAGCACGGCATCCGGACCGGCGACGTCATCCTCAATGTCGGCGGCAAGGCCGTCGCCAATGTCGGCGAGGTCCGGTCGGAGCTGGCGCAGGCCAAATCGTCCGGCAAGCGCAGCGTGCTGCTGCAGGTCAGAAGCGCGGAGGCGACGCGGTTCGTCGCGGTGCCCCTCGCCTGAAGCAAACGACGCTTCCCACTTATTCAAAAGGGCGGCCCTCGGGCCGCCTTTTCCTTTCGCGTTCAGGAGAGGGGGCGGCCGCCGATAACATTCTCGTTAACGGCAGGGATGGTGACCCGGTTCATACGAAAAAGCCGTGTTCGGCCGCCACAGTTCCGAACGCTCGTCAGCAACGACGCTGCCGAGAGATTGCAAGCGTGGAACTTCGAACTTGCGGCCGCTTTGTGGAACTCGCCGGTGGTTCGAATTTGATCGGTGCCGACATGGATCGATTGAAGCTCTCGCTGAGAGGTGCGCTGCTCGCGGCGCCGTTCGTGCTGTGGGGCGGAAACGCGCTCGGTCGTGACGACGGCCGCTATGCGAGTTCGCCCCTCAAGCCCTGGTTCGACAGCCTGCGCAGTCACCTCGGGCCGTGCTGCTCGGACGCCGATGGCTTTGCCGTCTCAGATCCCGATTGGGAATCGCACAACGGACACTATCGCGTGCGCCTCGACGGGGAGTGGGTCGACGTGCCTGATGAAGCCGTTATCACCGAGCCGAACCGCGCCGGCCGCACCATGGTGTGGCCGGTGAAGACTGCGTTCGGGGTCTCGATCCGCTGCTTCATGCCGGGCAGCATGATCTGAGGCGTGCAAGCCTCAACGCTTGCTGGATTTGCGCTTAGACGATGTCCTGGCTGTCTTCTTGGTCGTCCGCTTCTTGGACGCTTTTTTCTTCGTAGCCTTCTTCGTGGTCTTCTTCGGGACCTTCTTGCCCTTCTTGCGCGCCTTCGACAGTCCGATCGCGATCGCCTGCTTGCGACTCTTCACCCGTCCGCCACGGCCCTTGCGACCGCTCTTCGCCGTGCCCTGCTTGTAGCGCCGCATCTCGCTTTCGACATCGCTGCCGGAGCTGCGCGAGTAGCGGCGTTTCTTTGCCTTGCGTGCCATGCATGTTCTCCCTTGGCTAAGGAGAACCATTCGACACGGGCATCGTTCCGAAGCCCGCACCCGACGTTCCGGGCGCATGCCGTGACCTAGAGCATTTTCGGTTCTGATTGAATCAGAACCGAAGCTCTAGCTTCTTGTTTTGACGCGTTTTCTTCACGCGAACCGGTATCCACTCGAAAACGTTCTAGACTAGAAGGAATTCGCCAGCTCGATCTCTGCTTCCAGCACCTGGATGCGCCGTGCGGCCTCGGTGAAGGACAGATCGCGCGCATATTGTGCGGGCTGATAGGCCTCTTCACTCAGCCGTTTCAGCTTCAGCCCCTGGGCCCGGGTCATCTGCTCGGCGAGAAAGACCCTGGCGTTGAATTGACCTTGAACCTGCATCTGACATCTCCATCCCGAAATCCTGGCTTGACTATATGTTCTTATTTTGTTCTAACAAGCCATGGACAACAGAATTAATGAAATTCGACGTAAAATCAGCGCCTTCAGACTGGAAATGGCCGAGGTCGAGGCGGCCGTGCGTGCTTCCATCAACGGCGATCGCGATTGCACCCGGCAGGCGCTGGCGCAGATGGATTTGCGCCGGAAGCTCAATCTGCTCATCGGCGAATGGAAGACTGCCGGTGGCGGCGATGTCCTGCCTGACGTTCGCAATCGCGCCCGCCTTCGTCTTGTGAAGCCCGTCGGCAGTTCCGGGCGCGGGATCTCGCGGCGCTGAAGCTTCGAGGGGGAGGGCGTCGTGGAGGAAGACCCGGACGCTTACCGGATCCTGAGGTTACGCGCCGAGATTCTCGAACTCGGCTCTGCCATCCGGCAATTGCAGCGTGCGGGTCTCGATGATGCCGCGGCCCAGCTGCTGATCGGACGCAAGCGGGCGCAGCTCGAGCAACTCGTGAAGACGGACTCTGCGAGCCGCGGGCTCAGCCTCGGAATGCGCCGACCGCAATGAGCTGACGCCGGCGCCCGTCGATGCCGCGGGCGCCGAACAATCATCGCGACAAAAAGGCCCTGCGTTGCCGCGGGGCCTTTGATGTCAGGTGGCGTGAGCTCGCTTGGTATTGCAGCTCACTTGGTATTGCTCATGCCCTTGCTGTTCTGGTTCGTCATGGTGCCGCCCTGGTCTGAACCGGGACCCGAACCGCCCTGGCCTGAGGGATCTGCGCCCTTCGACGACTTGGTGTTGGCGCCGGTGGTCTGCGATGACGACATCGAGGATCCATGTTTGGCCTTGTGCGACTTGGCCTGCGCGGCGAGCGGGGCGGCGGCAAGGCCCGTGGCCAGCACTGCGGTGAGAACGAGCTTGGTCGTTGTCATGCGGGGGGAACTCCCTGGGTTAAATTGACGCAGGCAGCCAACCGCCATTTGCCGCAGGAGTTCCCGACAAAGGTCCTGCCGCGCTTCACCGTGCTTCAAGATTGCTTGTCCTCGACGAGGATGAACACGACGCCGGTGAGGGCCGCGCCGATCGCGAACGTCGTCACCAACGAGAGGGCGAAGACAGTCGCGGCCTGGCTTCCACCGTGATTAAGCAGGCCGGCGACGGCGGGATTGCAAAGGATCAGCGCGAGACTGAAGACGAGGCCGAGGGCCGCGCCCATCATGGCATGCGTCATCAGCTTGATAAGACCGCTCGCAGAGATCAGGTCGGACGACTTCTTTGCGCGCATGGGAACTGCATCCCGATCTGCCGGGCAACGCCCCTGGGTTTGGCTGGTTCCAAATGAATGAAGGAATTGTCATCCCCGGCTTCATCGGACGTTCATGCCGGGCTTGCGAGGATGGGCACGTCAAAACGGGAACACTCGCTATGGGTAAGGTTGTCTTTCTTTACCGGTCGCTGGCCTACCGCAACGCGGCCGCGGACATTCTGCGCAAGGCTCGCAAGCTACCGCTCGGCGCGGAGCGAAGCGCGGCTCGCCGCTATGCCAGGGCACTCCGGGATCTCGCCTGCACGGAGGCCTGGCTCGAAGGCCGGGTCGCGCGCGAACCGCGGATGGCGCAACGAATGATGGCGTCCGGCTAAGCTCCTTGCCTTCCGGTCTGGCCGGAAGGCACACCTCGCTTCGCCTCCTGCTGCCCTGTCTCGGCGCGACCGTTCGCTCGAAAACGTCTAACCCGATGCGCGCTGCAATTCCGCGGAGCTGGCATCCTCGAACTTGCCGGATGGGCTCGCCGCCGACGTCTTGCGTGTCAACGGCACCTCCAGACGGCATAACAGGCCTTCAGCTCGCCAGTCGAACTGCGCTTGTCCACCGAGCTGCGACTCGACGCTCGCAAGCAGGCTCCGCGTGCCGAAGCCGCGGGATTTCGGAGTCATGACGAGCGGACCGCCGGATTCCTCCCAGCTCAGCGTCAGCAATTGGTTCTCGACCTGCCAGCGGATCGCGAGCCGTCCCGACCTCGTCGAGAGCGCGCCGTACTTGGCCGAGTTGGTGAACAGCTCGTGCAGCGCGAGCGCCAGGGTCTGGGCCGTCGTCGGCAGCAACTGGACCTCCGGACCCGCCAACACGATCTGGCCGCCGAGTGAATAGGGCGCAAGCTCCTCATCGATCAGCCTGGAGAGCTCGGCACCCTGCCAGCTCGACAGCGACAGGATGGTGTGCACACGCGCGAGCGCATTGATGCGGCCCTCGACGGCATTGACATAGGCCTTGACCTCGTCGGCGCGGGTGAGGCGCACGATCGATTGCGCCAGCGCCAGCGCATTCTTGGCGCGATGATCGACTTCCCGGGCCAGCAGATTCTGCCGTTCCTCGGCACGCTTGCGTTCGGTGATGTCCACGGTGACGCCGCTTACGCGCACGACGCGACTGCTGTCGTCCACCGTCGCCGCCGCCGTGCCGACGCACCAGCGCACCTCGCCGTCGGGTCGAATGATGCGGAATTCGGTCTCGTAGGCTCGCGTGCCCTTGTTGAATTCGGCAATCGCCTTGCGCAACTGCTCGACGTCATCGGGATGCAGCAACGCCTGAACGTTGGCCGGGTTGACCGCGAAGCTGTCGGGGCTGACGCCAAAGATGCGATATTGCCCCTCGTCCCACATCCAGTCGCCGCTGATCCAGTCCCAATCCCAGGAGCCCATCTTGCCGGCGGCGATCGCCATGCTGCGCCGCTGCTCGCTTTCACGCAGCTTCGCGGTTGAGTTCTCCAGCTCCGCCGTGCGTGCGCGGACGCGATCCTCGAGCTCCCGATTCAGCCGTTCCAGCTCGCGGGTCTTGCGGTAGAGCTCGGCAAACACCTTGATCTTGGCGCGCAGCACCTCCGGCACGACCGGGACCGGCACGTAGTCGACCGCGCCCATCTCGTAGCCGCGCAAGCGGTCGATGTCGCTGACCTGGATGGCGGAGATGAAGATCATCGCGGTCTTCTGGAAGCGAGGATGCTCGCGGATCATCGCGGCGAGCTCGAAGCCGTCGAGCTCGGGCATGCAGACGTCGACCAGGATCACCGCGATCTCGGTCTTGAGCAGCACCTCCAGCGCCTCGCGTCCGGACGAGGCGATCACGAGGTTCTCGTCGAGATCCTTCAATATCACCTCGTAGGCGAGCAGCTTGGCCGGCTGGTCGTCGACGAGGAGGATGTTGACCTTTTCGTGGTCCATTCGCGGATCCAAACTCAACGGTGCAGCCACATGCGGATCGCAAGCAGCAATTGATCGGTGTTGACGGGTTTGGCGAGGTAGTCGGACGCGCCGGCCTCCAGGCATTTTTCGCGGTCGCCCTTCATCGCCTTGGCGGTCAGCGCGATGATCGGAAGGCGGGCGAAGGCCGGGTTCTCGCGAATGACGCCGATGGTTTGGTAGCCATCCATCTGCGGCATCATGATGTCCATCAGCACGATGGCGATCTCCGGGTTGGACTCGACCAGGGTCACCGCCTCGCTGCCGGTCGTCGCCGTCAGCACCTTCATGCCGCGCCGTTCCAGCACGCTCGACAGCGCGAAGATGTTGCGGGCGTCGTCGTCGACGAGCAGCGCAGTCTTGCCGATCAGATCCTCGTCGGAACTGTTCAGCTTCTCGAGCATGCGCTGCTTCTCGATCGGAAGTTCCGTGATGACGCGGTGCAGGAACAGCGCAGTCTCGTCGAGCAGCCGTTCCGGCGATTCGACGCCCTTGACCACGATGCTGCGCGCCATGGTGTGGAGTTCCGCATCCTCCTCCGCCGAAAGCTCGCGGCCGGTGAAGACGACGACCGGAATGTTGGACAGCGCCTCGTCGTTGCGGATCTGGTCCAGCACCTCGAAACCGCTCATGTCGGGCAGGCGGAGGTCGAGCACCACGCAGTCGCAGGGCGACTCGCGCAGCGTCGAGAGCGCGCCGGCGCCCGTGTCGGTCGTGACGATCTCGATGTCGTCGTGATGCAGCAGCTCGCGGATCGAGAGCTGTTCGGCTTCATTGTCCTCGACGATCAGGAGCCGCTTGCGCCGCGGCCTTGCATATTCCTTGATCTGCGTCAGCGCGGCCGAAACGCCTTCGGTCGTCGTCGGCTTGTTGACGAAGGAGAACGCGCCGCGCGCCAGCGCATGCTGGCGGTCCTCGTCGAGCGTGATGATCTGCACCGGGATGTGACGGGTGAGCGGATTGTGCTTGAGCTGGCTCAGCACGGTCCAGCCGAGCATGTCGGGCAGGAACACGTCGAGCGAGACGGCGCGCGGCTGGTATTGCTTGGCGAGCTCCAGCGCCTCGGCGCCCTGGGCGGCAACCAGCACCTTGAATCCCTTGTCGCGTGCGAGGTCGACCAGCACGCGCGCATAATGCGGGTCGTCCTCGACGATCAGGAGGATGCTGTCGCCGGGCTCGAGATTGAGCCGGTCGTCGGCAAGCTGCTCGATGACGCGCGGCTGGTCGGGCGCGGCCGGTTGCAGTGCCGGCGGCTGGCTGTATTGCTGCGGTGCCGGCGCAGTCCGCGGCGCGAGCGTCGGGCCGGAATATTTCAGCGGCAGATAGAGCGTGAAGGACGATCCCTTGCCCGGCGCGCTGCGCAGATGGATTTCGCCGCCGAGCAGGCTCGCCAGCTCGCGGCTGATCGCAAGTCCAAGGCCGGTGCCGCCATATTTGCGACTGGTGCCGGCGTCCGCCTGCTGGAACGCCTCGAAGATCAGCTTCTGCTTCTCCAGGGGGATGCCGATGCCGGTATCGGACACTTCGAATGCGATCACGGCCGGTGCGGTATTCAGCACCGGGTGATCCGTTCCCCAGCCGCCGAGCGCGCCGGTCACCTTGAGGCGCACCTCGCCTTCGGCGGTGAACTTGAAGGCGTTGGAGAGCAGGTTCTTCAGGACCTGTTGCAGACGCTTGGAGTCGGTGACGATGCTGCGTGGCAGGTTCGGATCGATGTCGATCTTGAACGACAGGTTGCGATTATCCGCCTCGTGCCGGAACGGCCGCCCGACGGTCTCGAGCAGGTTCGCGGTCAGGATCTCCTCGGCATCGACCGTCACCGTGCCGGACTCGATCTTGGACAGGTCGAGAATGTCGCTGATGAGATTGAGCAGGTCGGTGCCGGCGCCGTGGATGGTGCGGGCGAATTCGACCTGCTTGGCGGTGAGGTTGCCGTCCGGATTGTCGGTGAGCTGCTGTCCCAGGATCAGGATCGAGTTCAGCGGCGTGCGCAGCTCGTGGCTCATATTGGCGAGGAATTCGGACTTGTACTTCGAGGTCAGCGCAAGCTCGGTCGCCTTTTCCTCCAGGGCGCGGCGGGCCTGCTCGATCTCCTGGTTCTTGCGCTCGACCTCGACGTTGCGCTCGGCGAGCTGCTGCGCCTTCTGCTCGAGCTGGTCGTTGGTCTGCTGCAATTCGCGCTGCTGGGTCTGAAGCTCGCCGGCGAGCTGTTGCGACTGCTTGAGCAGGCCTTCGGTCTGCATCGTCGCTTCGATCGAATTGAGCACGATGCCGATGGAGTCGGTGAGCTGCTCCAGGAACGTCATCTGCGAGGTCGTGAAGGAGACGAGCGAGGCGAGCTCGATCACGGCCTTGACCTGGCCCTCGAACAGCACCGGCAGCACCACGAGGTTCTTCGGTGCGACGCGGAACAGCGCCGAGTTGATCGGCACCACGTCGGATGGAATGTCGGCGATCACGCGAGGCCGTTTGTCGAGCGCGCATTGGCCGATCAGGCCGTCGCCGAACTGCAGCACGCGCTGATAGGGGTAGATGCCGTCGCTGGCGTAGGAGGCCAGCAGCAGGAGTTGCGGATTGTCCTCGCTCTCGACCTGGTAGATCACGCCGGTATGGGCGTTCACCAGCGGCGACAGCTCGGTGAGCAGCAGCCGGCCGACGGTGGTGAGGTCGCGCTGGCCCTGGAGCATGTTGGTGAATTTGGCGAGGTTGGTCTTCAGCCAGTCCTGCTCGGTGTTCACGTCCGTCGTCAGACGGAGGTTCGTGATCATCGTGTTGATGTTGTCTTTGAGCTCGGCGAGCTCGCCGCGGGCATCGACCTGGATCGACGGAGTGAGGTCGCCTTTGGTCACGGCGGTCGCGACTTCCGCGATCGCGCGCACCTGCGAGGTGAGGTTGGCCGCGAGCAGGTTGACGTTGCCGGTGAGGTCCTTCCACGTGCCGGCCGCACCGGGCACGTCGGCCTGACCGCCGAGACGGCCTTCGACGCCGACCTCGCGCGCCACCGACGACACCTGATCGGCGAAGGTCGCGAGCGTCTCGGTCATGTTGTTGATGGTGTCGGCGAGCGCCGCGACCTCGCCCTTCGACTTCACCGTGAGGTTCTGCTTGAGGTCGCCGTTGGCGACCGCCGTCACCACCTTGACGATGCCGCGAACCTGCTCGGTGAGGTTCGCCGCCATGACGTTGACGGTGTCGGTGAGGTCCTTCCAGGTACCGGCCACGCCGGGCACCTGGGCCTGGCCGCCGAGTTCGCCCTCGGTGCCGACTTCGCGCGCCACGCGCGTGACTTCGCCGGCGAAGGCGTTGAGCTGGTCCACCATGGTGTTGATGGTGTTCTTGAGCTCGAGGATCTCGCCCTTCACGTCGACAGTGATCTTGCGCGACAGGTCGCCGCGCGCCACGGCGGTGGTGACTTCGGCGATGTTGCGGACCTGCGTGGTGAGGTTCGCGGCGAGCAGGTTGACGTTGTCGGTGAGATCCTTCCAGGTGCCGCCGACGCCGGGCACGACGGCCTGACCGCCGAGGCGGCCTTCGGTGCCGACCTCGCGGGCGACGCGCGTCACTTCGGCGGCGAAGGAGCGGAGCTGCTCCACCATGGTGTTGAGGGTGTCCTTGAGCAGAAGGATCTCGCCGCGCACGTCCACCGTGATCTTCTTGGAGAGGTCGCCGCCGGCGATGGCGGTTGCGACCTCGGCGATGTTGCGGACCTGGGCCGTCAGGTTCGAGGCCATGAAGTTGACGTTGTCGGTGAGGTCCTTCCAGGTGCCGGCAACGCCGGACACTTCGGCCTGGCCGCCGAGCTTGCCCTCGGTGCCGACCTCGCGCGCGACGCGGGTGACTTCGCCGGCGAAGGCGTTGAGCTGGTCCACCATGGTGTTGATGGTGTTCTTGAGCTCCAGGATTTCGCCCTTCACGTCGACGGTGATCTTGCGCGACAGGTCGCCGCGCGCCACGGCGGTGGTGACTTCGGCGATGTTGCGGACCTGGGCGGTGAGGTTGCCCGCCATCGAGTTCACGGAGTCCGTCAGATCCTTCCAGGTGCCGGCGACGCCCGGCACGTTGGCCTGGCCGCCGAGGCGGCCTTCGGTGCCGACCTCGCGCGCCACGCGCGTGACCTCGCCCGCGAAGCGGTTGAGCTGGTCAACCATCGTGTTCAGCGTGTCCTTGAGCTGAAGGATCTCGCCGCGCACGTCCACCGTGATCTTGCGCGAGAGGTCGCCGCCGGCGATGGCGGTTGCGACCTCGGCGATGTTGCGGACCTGGGCGGTCAGGTTGCCCGCCATCGAGTTGACGTTGTCGGTGAGGTCTTTCCAGGTGCCGGCGACGCCCGTGACCTGGGCCTGGCCGCCGAGCTTGCCTTCGGTGCCGACTTCGCGCGCGACGCGCGTGACCTCGCCGGCGAAGGCGTTGAGCTGGTCGACCATGGTGTTGAGCGTTTCCTTCAGCTGAAGGATTTCGCCCGACACGTTCACGGTGATCTTCTTGGACAAATCGCCCTTGGCGACGGCGGTCGCGACCTCGGCGATGTTGCGGACCTGACCGGTCAGGTTCGAGGCCATCGAGTTGACGCTGTCGGTGAGATCCTTCCAGGTACCGGCGACGCCACGCACCTGGGCCTGGCCGCCGAGCTTGCCTTCGGTGCCGACCTCGCGCGCGACGCGGGTGACTTCGCCGGCGAAGGCGTTGAGCTGGTCCACCATGGTGTTGATGGTGTCCTTCAGCTCGAGGATCTCGCCGCGCACGTCCACGGTGATTTTCTTCGAGAGGTCGCCGCCGGCAACCGCCGTCGTCACCTCGGCGATGTTGCGGACCTGTGCGGTCAGGTTCGACGCCATCGAGTTGACGCTTTCCGTGAGATCCTTCCAGGTGCCGGCGACGCCGAGCACGTTGGCCTGGCCACCGAGCCGCCCCTCGGTGCCGACCTCGCGCGCCACGCGCGTGACTTCGCCGGCAAAGGCGTTGAGCTGGTCGACCATGGTGTTGAGCGTTTCCTTCAGCTGAAGGATCTCGCCCGAGACGTTCACGGTGATCTTCTTGGAGAGGTCGCCGCCGGCGATGGCGGTGGCGACGTCGGCGATGTTGCGGACCTGTGCGGTCAGGTTCGAAGCCATGAAGTTGACGTTGTCGGTGAGGTCCTTCCAGGTGCCGGCGACACCGGGCACTTGCGCCTGGCCGCCGAGCTTGCCTTCGGTACCGACCTCACGCGCCACGCGCGTCACTTCCGAAGCGAAGGAGTTGAGCTGGTCCACCATGGTGTTGATGGTGTCCTTCAGCTCCAGGATTTCGCCGCGCACGTCCACGGTGATCTTGCGCGAGAGGTCGCCGCGTGCCACGGCAGTCGTCACGTTGGCGATGTTGCGCACCTGCGCGGTCAGGTTGCCGCACATCGCGTTGACGGAGTCGGTCAAGTCCTTCCAGGTGCCGGCGACGCCGGGCACGATCGCCTGGCCGCCGAGCTTGCCGTCGGTGCCGACCTCGCGCGCCACGCGCGTCACTTCGGAGGCGAAGGAGCGGAGCTGGTCCACCATCGTGTTGATGGCTTCCTTGAGCTGAAGGATCTCGCCGCGGACGTCGACCGTGATCTTCTTGGAGAGGTCGCCGTTGGCAACCGCGATCGTCACCTCTGCGATGTTGCGAACCTGGTTGGTCAGGTTGTTCGCCATCGAGTTGACGCTCTCGGTGAGGTCCTTCCAGACGCCGGTCACCTCAGGCACCTGGGCCTGGCCGCCGAGCTTGCCTTCCGTGCCGACCTCGCGCGCCACGCGCGTCACCTCGGAGGTGAACACGCCGAGCTGCTTGATCATGGTGTTGACGATGTTGGCCGACTGCAGGAACTCGCCCCGCAGCGGACGGCCTTCGACGTCGAGCTTGACGGTCTGGAGCAGGTCGCCTTGCGCGACGGCGGCGACTGCGCGCGTCACCTCGCGCGTCGGCCACAACAAATCGTCGATCAGCGTGTTGACGGAGCCTTCCATGTCGGCCCAGGAACCCGAGGCGAGGCCGAACTTGACGCGCTGGCGGGTCTTGCCCTCGCGGCCCACGACCTGGCCGACCAGCTCGAGCTGCTGCGCCATGCGCTGGTTGGCGGCGATGATTTCATTAAAAGTGTCGGCGATCTTGCCGTCGATGCCGAGATAGTCGCCGCTCATGCGCACCGAGAAATCGCCGCTGCGCATCGCCTGCAGGGCGAGCAGCAATTCGGCCCGGGAATCCGGATCCGACACACCGTTGGTTTTTGGCTTTGGGACGCGACGACCGGACCGTGATGCAGCTCCGGGATCGAGGTCGCTCATACTAATTCCCCCGCAGGCGTCTGCCGAATCCTGGAAAAGACGCAATCGGTCAAAATAGAGCGTCAGCCAAATTCGAAATCAAGCGCCAAGGTGCGACGCGAGGAAATGGAACCTGTCTTGCTCAGCCCAAACACAACAACCGCGATCCCTGGGATTGGTTCCATGCGAGTTCCGAAAAGAGAAGATGCCTGCCGCCGCCGGCTCGGCCAGCCCGCAGGCGGCTCCGTCGACCACGGGCGCGGCGAGCCGGTCGAACCCGAGCTGAAGCGGTACCTTGTCGTCCGGTGGCGAGGACGACAATGGCGATGCGAGCCGGGACAAGATGCCGGAGAGTGATCGTACGGTGCGGCCGGAGAGCCCGCAGCATCATCCCAACGAGAAATAGCGGCTGCTACTTGTCCGCCATGGTGCGCTCGGCGTCCTTGACCTGTGCGCGCAGCAGCGGAAGCTGCTCGCGCGCGAAAGCCGCGAGCGCCGTGTTGTCGGGCGCCTTCAGATAGCGTTCGAGCAGGTCGATGGCCGATTCATATTCGGGAATCTGCGAGGCATAAAAGCTTCGGACGAAACTCGGCCCGTCTGAAGTTTCGGGCTCGATCAGGCTCGCGCCGACCGACGCGGTCTTGCCCGCATGGGGTTCCGCGCCGATCGCCTCCTGGATCTGCCGCAACGCCTTGTCGCGCTTGGCCGCTTCCTCGGCACGCAAGGCGGCGAGATTCTTGACCTCGGCGTTGCCCTTCAGATCGGTGCTCTCCAGCAGGCCCTGCTGGAAGCGGCTGAAATTGTAGAGGCCGCTGATCACGTCGGTTGCGCTCGGCGGTCGGTCGAGAGGCTTTCGGTCACCGGTGCTGTCGGCAGGCGCTGCCGTGCCGATGAATAGCAAGATGATCGCGATGAGAACTCGCATCGCTGAACAATTGCTGAAGAGAGCCGAAGTTCCCTGAACATTACGATCCGGCAATCGGGTTGCGATGCCGGAGTTCCGTCCCCACGTCCTTTCCATGAAACAGTCTGACATCTTCAGAGATAACGCCGACAATTGCCTCCAGCTCGCCGAGCGCGCCGAAGGGCAGCCTGCGTACAAGCGCTATTCGCGCATGGCGGACGCCTGGACGGCGCTCGCTTACGAGCAGGATTGGCTCGATGGCGAAATTCCGCCTCTCGCGGGTCGTTTCCCGCGACAACAGCGGAGCGCGTGAGCGCTTCGTTTCGCAGAACGTGTGTGAGACCGCTCACGGAATGCAAGTGACCAATCGGGGGATGATCGGGGAACAGTCAATCGCGTCGGTTTTCATTCCAGCAGGAGGATTTGCAATGGCTCCACGTCTGGCCCTTCTTTCACTCATTCTCGCCTTTGGCGTCTCGGTGGCGTTTGCGACGGTGACGACGGTGCGTCAGGTGCATCTTGAGAACGCATCGGCCACGGTTCACGCGGTGCACAGCTAGCGCCACGCCGGAACATTCGGCGCCGTGATGCGTAACCGCTTCGACACATCAGGAGAGGCGAAGGCACATCATGGCCCATTCCGACCACGGCATCGTCAGGGACAAGCGGGCAGAGGAGCAGCCGCGCGACAAGCAGCGCGCGCAGTCCGTGCACAAGACTGACACCAAGGCAGTTCCGAAAGGCTCCCCGTCGCGTGAGGCGACGCGCGATCCCAAGCTGAACGACCAGAGCAAGACGCCGGGCTCCGGCATGACGCCGGATGATTCCGGCGGCGCGCCGACCGGCTAGATGGAACGCCAGGTTTCGCACGAGGAACGAATCCTGGTGCGCCGAGTCGATAGGTTGCTTCCGGTTGTCATACCCCCGGTGCGCCGGAAGCAATCTCCAAGGACGGCCCCGACACCCACCGTGCCGGGGCCGTTCGCTTGCGAGAAAGCCTCGATGGCTCAGTCCTCGGCGCCGCTTTCGGGATCTCCCTGGGTATGACCCGCAGGTCCCCGGCCGAACACGCCGAAGCTGCTCGACTTCACGCCGACAGCGGCGTCGACGTCCGCGGCGGCCAGCCCGAACTTGAGGAGCTCGCGGACCGCTGCCGCCCGCGTCGGCATGCGATGTTTGAACCGGAAATCGTCAACGGCGGCCAACTCGTCCGGCGAGAGCATGACCTGAAGGCGCTCGGCGCGAAGATCGTTCATGGTCGATCGTGCAAATTGAGTAGGTTGAGCAGCTTCCTCAACGAACCAATTTGGCGGGAGTTCCATAAGCGACGATAAAACACCCAAATGAGTAAAAAAATACAACAAAATCAATAAGTTATTATTGAAACGACTTTCGACCTGGCGCATTTTCTCTGGGAAGGGAGAGAAGCCATGACGGACGAAGTCAGGTTGCCCCGCAAGCTTTCAGAAGAGCCGGAATCCCCCAAGCCGGTGCGTCCAAGCCATCAGAAGGTCATCGAGCAAGTCGAGCGTTGGGCCAACAGCCCGGGGCTGCAGCCACCAAGGATGGAAAATGCGAAGACGGTCTGAGCCACACACATTCAAGCAACGTCTCGAGGCGCAGAAGCTGCGCCTCGAGCAAGAGCTGTCGGGCCTGCCCGATGGACGCCAGCGCGACGGTGTTCTTGCGCGGATCGACCAGCTTCAGACCGCCGCAGAGATGTATGGCTTTCTGATGCTACGGGAGGAGGCCGCGGCCTCTCGCTGATGGCCCGGCAGCGCATCGTAGAGTCCGGTGATGAGATGCGAGGCGCCGGACCGGAGGTCGCAATGCAGACGCCGAGCTTCCCGGAGAAATTTCGCATAGGCGCTGGCCATGAAGGCCGCCATCTCCCCGTGCCGCGCCTGAACGAGGTCGCGCCTTCGCCGCGATGTTCCTGGCCGGCCCCGGGGAGCCTCGATCCCGGAACGATCGCTCACTCACCCCGTTGCTTCACATTGGCTGAGTGGAGGATCGAGATGCTGAATGAAGGCGAGCTGGGCCTCAGCGAGATGGGCCGGCTGATCGGCAGCGACAAGGTCGAGGGAACGTCGGTCTACGGCGCCGATCGCAACCGGATCGGTTCGATCGAGCGGGTGATGATCGACAAGGTCAGCGGCAAGGTGTCGTACGCGGTGTTGGGCTTCGGAGGATTCCTGGGCCTCGGCAACGACCGCTATCCGTTGCCGTGGCAGTCGCTGAAATACGACACCGAGCTCGGCGGATACGTCACCGGCATCACGGCCAGGGAGCTGGAGGGCGCGCCGAAATACGCCGAGCGAAGCGATTGGAACTGGGGTGACGATGCCGCGGTGCGCGGCATCAACGCCTATTACGGCGTCCCCTTCGCTTGAGCCTTCAGGGAAGGACAGGTCCATGAGCAAGGAACGACCCAATGACGATCCCCGGCAACAGAACGACTGGGGTTCGCACAAGCAGACGGACAAGCCCTGGAAGGGCAATCCGGAGAAGGAGCAGGGATCTGACGAGGTGAAGCCCGATCTCGAGAAATGGCACGAGACGAAGACGCACTGAGACAGGCGCGCTTCCCGTAAGACGTCAGAGACGAGCGCGGCACTCATCGTGCCGCGCTTTCGTCTTTGAGCGGACTGGATGTCGCGGTCAAGCCAGGGCATGACAGCCGTACGTGGCGCGGCCTATGCGGCCGCCTCCTTCCGCCCCGGTCCCGCATGCACATGCACCTGCTTGGCATGCAACGCCTCGCCGCATTCCGAGCACACCATCACGGGATCGAACAGCTTGCCGCAGCTCTTGTGCTCGTGCAGCAGCGGCCGGCCGCGCTCGTCGCCCATATGGGTGTCGCCCCAATGCACCATCGCCATGATGATCGGGTAGAGGTCGAGGCCTTTTTGCGTGAGGATGTACTCGTAGCGCTTGGGCGCCTCGGAATAGGGGACGCGGCGCAGGATGCCGAAGCGCACCAGCTTCTTCAGCCGCTCCGAGAGCAGGTGCCGCGTGATCTGCAGTGAGGACTGGAATCCCTCGAACCGGCGCACCCGCAGGAAACATTCGCGCAGGATCAGCAGCGTCCAGCGGTCGCCGACCACGGCAATGGTGCGGGAGAGCGAGCACTGCTCTTCGTCCAACGTGTCCCACTTCATGATCGGTCTCCGGCTCGGGCCTGGTCAGTCAGAAAAAGGAACTTACTTGAATGATCAGTACAATTTGTCCGCGAAGCTAGCATTGAGCCTCGCAGTTTGACAGTTCTATTTTAGAACTATAGCCTCCCTCCATTGCACCGCGCTCATCGGAGGAGGCGACCTTGCCCAAGCGAAACGCGACAGCCGCCGTGATCGGGGCCGGCGATTTCATCGGCTCCGAGATCGCCAAGAAGTTTGCAGCCGAGGGGTTCACGGTCTTCGCCGGCCGCCGCAACGGCGACAAGCTGGCGCCGCTGGTCAAGGACATCGAGGCCGCCGGCGGCGAGATCCATGCCCGTTCGCTCGATGCGCGCAAGGAGGAGGAGATCATCTCGTTCCTCAACGACGCCGACAAGCATGCCCCGCTCGAGGTCTGCATCTTCAACGTCGGCGCCAACGTCAATTTCCCTGTTCTCGACACCACCGAGCGCGTGTTCCGCAAGGTGTGGGAGATGGCCTGCTACTCCGGCTTCCTCGCGGGCCGGGAAGCGGCGCGGCTGATGCTGCCGCGTGGCGGCGGCAACATCTTCTTCACCGGCGCAACAGCGTCCTTGCGCGGCGGCAGCGGCTTTGCCGCTTTCGCCAGCGCCAAGTTCGGTTTACGCGCGGTGGCGCAGGCGATGGCGCGCGAGCTCGGGCCGAAGCAAATTCATGTCGCCCATCTCATCATCGATTCCGGCGTCGACACCGAATGGGTGCGGCAGCGCCGGCTCGAGGCGCTCGGGCCGAATGCACTGGACAATCCCGATCTCCTGATGCCGCCGTCCTCGGTCGCGGATGCCTATTGGCAGCTCTACCAGCAGCCCAGGAGCGCCTGGACCTTCGAAATGGAGATCCGTCCCTTCGGAGAGAAATGGTGACCGCGGCGCAGAAGTCCGGCTAGACTGAATCCAGCTCAAGCAAAATTCCGGGGAGGTATTTAAGTGAAGACCGCGATCACCGAACTGTTCGGCATCGAGCATCCCATCATCCAGGGCGGCATGCATTTCGTCGGCTTTGCGGAGCTTGCCGCTGCCGTCTCCAACGCCGGCGGGCTCGGCATCATCACGGGTCTGACGCAGAAGACGCCGGAGCTGCTCGCCAAGGAGATCGCGCGCTGCCACGACATGACCGACAAGCCGTTCGGCGTGAACCTCACCTTCCTGCCGACCTTCGCGGCGCCGCCTTATCCCGAATACATCGCGGCCATCGTCGAAGGTGGCATCAAGGCGGTGGAGACCGCGGGCCGCAGCCCCGAGGCCTACATGCCGGCGCTGAAGGCCGCAGGCATCAAGGTCATCCACAAATGCACCTCGGTGCGCCACTCGCTGAAGGCCGAGCGCATCGGCTGCGACGCCGTCAGCGTCGACGGCTTCGAGTGTGGCGGCCATCCCGGCGAGGACGACATCCCCAACATGATCCTGCTGCCGCGCGCGGCGGAGGAATTGAAGATCCCGTTCGTCGCCTCCGGCGGCATGGCCGACGGCCGCAGCCTGGTCGCGGCGCTGTCGCTGGGCGCGGCCGGCATGAACATGGGCACGCGCTTCATCGCCACCAAGGAAGCGCCTGTGCATCAGAACGTGAAGAACGCGCTGGTCGCGGCCACCGAGCTCGATACCCGCCTGATCATGCGCTCCTTGCGCAACACCGAGCGCGTGCTGAGAAACGCCAATGTCGATCGCCTCATCGAGATCGAGCGCGAGAAGGGCGACAAGCTGAAGATCGACGACATCCACGACCAGGTGGCGGGCGTCTATCCCAGGATCATGCTGGAGGGACAGATGGACGCCGGCGCCTGGAGCTGCGGCATGGTCGCCGGGCTGATCCACGACATCCCTTCCTGCAAGGAACTGATCGATCGGATCATGGCCGAGGCGGAACAGATCATCCGCAGTCGCCTGATGGGGTTCCTGGATGGGACGGCGACGACGCGAAAGGTCGCCTGACACCGCCAAACTTCTTAACCAACGCGGGAACTGACCGCTGGAATTGCGCGCGACGCCTCCTAAATAGGGATAAAATAGCCCTTTCAAAATCAATTTCAGGAGGCGTCCGTGGTCCTGAAGAGCGTTCATTTTGCAGTTGCCGTTGCCCTCGTGCTCGCAGCGGGCGGCGTCGCGCGCGCTGACGACTACAAGCCAGACGAATATCTCGGTCTCGATCTCTCCAAGGCGGTACTGTCGCCGAAGCGGCTCGGGCCCGAGACGCAGTTCGCACCCATCGCGCTCGAAGCGCGCGGCGGCAATGAGGCGCAGGCACGCGCGGAGCCGGTCGACGTGCCGAAGAAGGTTGCGGCCGAACGTGTTCGCGCGGCCGAGCCGAAGGTTGCGCATGCCAAGCCCGCCCAGCCGCGCGGGGTGGCCCGCACCAAGCTCGCGCATCGCCACGGCAATCCGCTGGACGCGCAGGCGATGGACACCCGTATCCAGACCTGGCCGTGCCGCAGCGGCGGCATCTGCAACTGGAAGCACTAGGTACTTCGCCTCTCCCCGCGTGCGGGGAGAGGCCGGAATCCGCGCGGAGCGTGGATTCCGGGTGAGGGGGACTCTCCGCGAGTCCAATGCTCACCGTCTCCGCGGAGAGTCCCCCTCACCCCAACCCTCTCCCCGCAAGCGGGGCGAGGGGGCAGACCTGCATCGCGGCTGCGCTATTCGCGCTTGATGCCCCGTCATCCCCGCGTCGCAAAACCGTAGGCCTGGGGTCAAGAAACCATCAGGTTAGCCGTCAAGCAGCGCAGGCACCTTCCGTCGCGATTCGACGAAGGTTTCCTGAATGGCAACGCTCCGCGCCACGCGCCCATGGACCCGGCGGCAATTCCTGGTCCGCTCGACCTCAAGCCTGGCGGTTACCTCGCTCGGCACGCTCGCAACACCGTATCTCAGCCGTGCAGCGGATCGTCCGCAGATCGCAGGCGGCATCCAGTCCGGCGATATCTCGGATGGCTCCGCGATGGTCTGGGCGCGTGCGGATCGCGCCGCGCGGATGCATGTGGAGTGCTCCACCGTCGAGAGCTTCAAGACCATCATCGCGTCGGCTTCGCACGACGCGCTGCCGGACGCCGATTTCACGGCGAAGCTGCAGCTGAACGACCTGCCGTCCGGGCAGGATATCTTCTATCGCGTCCGCTTCGACGACGTCGCGACCGGCATCGCCGGAGAAAGCAACATTGGCCATTTCCGCACGGCGCCGGAAGCGGGCCGGTCGATCTCGTTCGTGTGGTCTGGTGACGTCGCAGGGCAGGGCTGGGGCATCGACGTCGCGCGCGGCGGCTATCGCAGCTATCGCACCATGCTCGACAACCACCCGGATTTCTTCATCCATTCCGGCGATCACATCTACGCCGACTGCACGATTCCCGCCGAGCAGAAGCTGCCGAACGGCGAGACCTGGCGCAACCTCGTGACCGAGGAAAAGTGCGAGGTCGCGCACACGCTGGCGCAGTTCCGCGGCAACTACAAATACAATCATCTCGACGATCATTTCCGCGCCTTCCACGCGGAGGTGCCGATGTTCGCGCAGTGGGACGACCACGAGGTCACCAACGACTGGTCGCCGACCGGCAGTTACGATGCTTCGGGGTATGAGGATGACGGCACCCCGCGCCTGGTCGCGCGCGCCCGCCGCGCCTTCTTCGACTTCATGCCGATCCGCGATATCGGCGCGCGACAGGGCCGGGTCTATCGCAAGATCGCCTATGGTCCGCTCTTGGACGTCTTCATGATCGACATGCGCAGCTATCGCGACGACAGCTGGAACAAGGGCGGCGACCATCGCGGCTGGATCCTCGGCGCCGAGCAGCTCGCCTGGCTGAAGCGCGAGCTCGCCGCCTCGCGCGCAACATGGAGAGTGATTGCGGCGGACCTGCCGATCGGCCTGGTCAGCCTGGATGCCGTGGCCCTTGGCGATGGGCTGCCCGACCGGCGCGAGCACGAGATCGCCGATCTTCTCAGCTCCATCAAGCGCACCGGCGTGCGCAACATCGTCTGGCTCACCGCCGACATGCACTACACCGCCGCGCATTATTACGATCCGGGCAGGGCGCAGTTTCAGGATTTCGAGCCGTTCTGGGAATTCGTCTCCGGCCCGCTGCACGCCGGCAGCTGGGGCCCGGGCGAGCTCGACAATACGTTTGGTCCGGTCGCGATGTACCAGAACGGCTGCAGCGCGGCGCAGGGCGAGAATTTGGCGCCCTGCTTCGGACTGCAATTCTTTGGCCGCGTCGACATCGACGGCGAGAGCGGCGTGATGACCGTGACGCTGAAAGACGTCGACAATCGCGACCTTTGGTCCGTCGACATCGTGCCGCAGCGGCAGACCCGTCCCGCTGTGGTCGCGCAGCATTCGTGAGGGGGCGTACGACGCCTTGCCGCGTCGTCATGCCCGGGCTTGTCCCGGGCATCCACGTTCTTCGTGCCGCGGAGCAGGGCGTGGACGGCCGGGACAGGCCCGGCCATGACGGCGGGATGCATCGCGCGCACCTAACCCGTTCTTGATTGGCCGCCTCCCGCCGCCCTCGCTATACTCGGCGCTCCCGCCACCTCTTTTCCATCACCGAAGAGTCTGTTCCCCGCGGCCCCGCCGCGCGACCGGCGGGATGCAATATGTCAGGAGCCTGTTCATGGACAATCTGAAGACACAGGGCATCAGCATGCCCAAGCTCGGCCTCGGTACCTTCCGCATGCAGGGCGATGCCTGCCGCGCCGCGGTCGAGAGTGCGCTGTCGATCGGCTACCGCCACATCGACACGGCCGAGATGTACGCCAATGAGGAGCCGATCGGTTCAGCCATCGCCGCGTCCCGCCTGCCGCGGAACGAGCTGCACGTCACGACCAAGGTCTGGCACGAGAATCTCAATCCCGATGCGATTCGCCGCGCCTTCGACAACAGCCTCAACAAGCTCAGGCTCGACCACGTCGACCTCTATCTCGTGCACTGGCCCTCGACATCGGCGAACTGGGGCGCGGTGTTCGAGACCTTGATGAAGCTGAAGGAAGAGGGCCGCACCCGCGCCATCGGCGTTGCGAACTTCACCACGGCGCTGCTCAAGATCGCGGTCGAGGACATCGGGGCGCCGATCGCCTGCAACCAGATCGAATATCATGCGATGCTCGATCAATCGAAGGTGCTGGCTTATCTCAAGGCGAAATCGATCCCGCTCGTCGCGTATTGTCCGCTGGCGCAGGGGCGCGTTGCCTCGGATGCGGTGCTGGCCGAGATCGGCGCCAGGCATGGTGCGACCGCTGCGCAAGTGGCGCTGAAATGGCTGCTCGACCAGGATGGCGTTGCCGCGATTCCGAAGGCCTCGCGCCGCGAGAGCCAGCAGGCCAATCTCGATGCGCTGAAGATCACGCTCGACGATGCCGACCGCCGGAAGATCGCCGCGCTGCCGAAGGATCGCCGCTGCGTCAATCCGGGCTTCGCGCCGGCGTGGGACTAGAGCGGGTACTCATGAAGGCGCCGAGGTCGCTTTTGGGGGCAAGCAGAAATCCTATGCTTCATCAGAGCATTACTGCTTGCGACCCCAAAGCGGTCGATGTCGAGCTCGTCCCGAGCTGCTATCAGGCCAGCTGATCGACCAGTGCCGACCATAGAGCCCATTGTTCGCCCCGATGTACCGGGTCCTCAATTGCAGTGTGCACCATGACGACCTTAGAGGTCGGATCAACGCAAATATACTGGCCCTTGAATCCTAACAACGCGAACTGCCGCCTCTCACCGGGCAACAACCACAAGAGATAACCGTAGCCCAATTTCTTCGTCGCCACGACCGGGCGCAGATAGTCATCCGAAGCTCGAACGGTGGTTGCATCGATCATCCATTGCGTCGGAACGATCTGCTTGCCATCCCATGCGCCATCATGCGCCAGCAAACGTCCTAGCCGGGCGTAATCGCGTAGAACGGCATTGAAGCCAAAGTGCCCCAGTTCGAAGCCTTCTGCGTCTACCAGCCAATTGGCATCCGCTTCCGCGCCGATCGGCTCCCATACTTTCTCGCGCAGATAGTCAGATGCTGACTTGTTGACAGCACCGTGAAGCACCATGCTGAGCACGTCGGCCTCTATGCTTGCGTAATAAAATCTCGTTCCCGCTGGGGCGACACGCTGATTGAATTGCACAATGCTCTTAACCGTACCCAACTTTGAATCCGGGAACGCGATCCCCATGCCGTTCCACAGGCGATTGAGGTCACGTCCTCCGTCTCTTGTTTCACCGAAATCGACGCCTGAGGACATGTGCAGCAGATCGCGAATTGGTGTCCTGCCGTACTCGCTTCCCATAAAAGCCGGTACATAACTTTCGGGGATATCATCGACCGACTTAATCGCCCCCTCCGAGATGGCGATCCCGATCAACAGTCCGGTTATCGTCTTGACCATCGACTGGGATACGAACCTATCCTGATCAGTTCGCGCGTACTGATAGCCCTCGAAGATAATCTGGTCGTCCTTGGCAATCAGCAGGCCAGTGGTCGGATTGCGCGACATGTAGTCGAGGGGCGAGAACTTGCTTCCCTGAAAATGGTAGTAAACGTCTGCCCTCGAGCACTTGAACTTCCAAGGGGGCACAGCTCGCCTGACGAGTCGCGTTTGATAGATGTGATCGATATGGGTGAATGCGCCGACACGGTATCTTGGCTCCCAAGGGTCGCCTTGCCTCCGCGCCTCCGTAATGTCGGGAAGAGGATAACCATCTTTGGCGCCGTAAAGCTCGGCGTTTGGACCTGTTGTGGAGAAAATCGGACCGGCGCAGTCTTGCGTCTCGCCGGGGGAAACTGGTTCCGCGGTTGCGGGAATGGGACCGGCAAACGCACAGGCGACCGTAGCAACCAACGATGACACAGCCTCGCGACGGGAATATTGCGGCTCCGACATGATGTCCCCCGAAGAGTCCCGCAAGTAGAGATCAAATCGGGTGGAAACTTCAAGGAGTATGTCTCCTATTGGCCCCATAGCCAAAGTAGATCGATGCCCGCTGTCGGGCCGCTAATGGAGGCAGAGCGGACGTGGCGGATCGATGAGTACATGCCCTCGTCGTCTCCGCCGATTTGAACGCAAAGAAATGGCCCCGTGAGGGGCCATTTCCATATGCGCTCTCGGTTAGTCCCAGTGATGGTGGCGATGGCTGCGCTTGATCACCACGACCTTGTCGCGATGGTGGCCGCGATGCCAGCCGTAGTCGCGATGCCCACGGAATTCGGCGCGGGCGCCGTACGGACCGTGATGATGGTGATAGCCGCCGTGCTTGATCACCACGGTTTCCGCGCTCGCCAGCGTCGGCGCCGCGATCACGAGCGCACCCAGGGCCGCAACCACATAACCAAGCTTCTTCATGATGTCCTCCTCCAATTCGAATGCACATTTAAACCGCGCATTCATGCGAACGTTCCGCAAGGATCACAGGAGAATTCTGAACAGCTGTTCAGCTGGTTAATCGCAGCGCTGTTGTGTCGGCGTCGGCGCGCCCGTCGCGACATACTTGCCGTCCTTGATCGTGTACTCGCCGCGCTCGCTGCGATTGTAGATCGCGCGCAAGCTGCCGTCCTTCGCCAGTTGCAGCCCGAACTCGCGGGTCTGATGCAGCGACGGAAAATACACCATCACATTGAGCAGGCGCTCGGCGCTCACCGTGGCGGACACGACCTCGTTCTCGTCCTTGGCGTCGCCGAAATTGCGTCGGTACATCACCCGACCGTCCTTCCGGATTTCGTAAGTGAGGAGCGCCCCCTTGTCGCGGTCGGGCCGGGCCGCGCAGTCGACCGCCCATGAGCCGAGCAGGCCCCATTGCTCGACCGTCGCAGCCAGCGTCTCGGCACCGGCCCTGGGGCAGATCGCCGCCCACAGCATCGCAGCCGCGATCCAGCGGCCCAAACCACGTGTCATGTCCCTAAAGAACCCCGCCTCGAAGAATTCCAATGTAGCATCCCGCCCGCATCCGTCCATGGCCGCCCCCGATCGCTCGCGAATTTGATCCGCGTCAATGAGGGCGGTCCTTTCCGGGGTAGGATGGCGTTTCCCGAAAGCGAACCTGGATAGAGCAATGCTGAATCAAGTCATGGATTTTGCGGGCGAAGTGCTGCCGGGGAGCTGCGCCGTGCCGCCGTATTCCGAGACCGAGTTTCTGAGCGAGCTGGGTGATCGCCTGCGGTCCTCGCGCATGCGCTGCGACCTGTCGCGCCGCGAGCTGGCCCGCCGTTCCGGGATTTCCGAGCGCTATATCGCCCAGATCGAGGCCGGCAAGGGCAACGTCTCGATCGTGCTTCTGCTGAGGTTGGCCTCCGCAATCCACGGCAGCCAGCCCCAGGCGGCCTGACGCTTCGAGGTGACCGTCATGGGGCAGCTCGTCCTCGCCGCCAAGGTCACCCACGTTCCATCACTGATGCTGTCGGAGCTATCAGGTAGCCCGTTACGCGATGCGCGCGCGCCGGCAGTCAGCTCCCTGCGGGAGCTCGGCCGGCGGGCGAGAGAGCGCGGCGTCACCTGCTTCGTGGTGTTCGACACCCACTGGCTCTCCAATTTCGGCTACCACATCAACGCGAATGCGCGGCATCGCGGCTCGTTCACGAGCCACGAGGCGCCGCAGATGATCCAGGATCTGCGCTACGACCTGCCGGGTGACACGCGCCTCGCCGAAGCCATCGCTGCCCGGGCCGGGGACGCCGGCCTGAACGTGATCGCCCATCAGGTGGCCAGCCTCGGGCTCGAATACGGCACGATCGTGCCAATGCACTATATGAATCCGGACGGTTTCGCGAAGGTCGTCTCGGTCGCCTCGCCGCTGTTCACCTCATTCGAGGAGAGCCGGCTTCTCGGTGAGGCAACCCGCCGGGCGATCGACGAATCCGGTGAGCGGGTCGCGATCCTCGCCAGCGGTTCGCTCTCACATCGGCTCTGGCCGAACAAGAAGCTCGGCCCCGAGGCCTGGACGTCGGTCGCCAGCGAGTTCAACCGCCAGGTCGATCTGCGCGTGCTCGAGCTGTGGCAGAGCCGCCGCTACCGCGAATTCCTCGACATGCTTCCGGACTACGCCACCAAGTGCAACGGCGAAGGCGGCATGGCCGACACCATCATGCTGTTCGCCGCGCTCGGCTGGTACGACTACCGGGGTGCCGCCGAGCAGCTCTGTGATTACTTTCCGTCGTCCGGGAGCGGCCAGGTCAACGTGGAGTTTCACGTCGAGGCGTGAGGCAAGTGGCCTCAGGCCCGCTTCTCCACGTTGGCGCTGCGGGCCGGCACGCCGAACTCCTTGCGGCAGACCTCCGCCAGCACGGCGACGCCCTCGCGGATCTGCTGATGCGTCGGACTTGCAAAGCACAGCCGCAGGCGCGAGCTGGAATGGCTCCTGTTGGTCGACCATTCCGGCCCCGGATTGATCGAGACGCCCGCCGTGAGCGCGGCCTGATACAGCTTCAACGTGTCGACCTGGTCGGGCAGCTTGACCCAGAGGAAGATGCCACCCTTGGGCTCCTCGAATTCCGCCGCCGTCCCGAACTGCTCGTTCAACGCCTCCATCAACGTGTCGAGCTTGGTGCGCAGCGCCTTGGTCAGCGCCGGCACATGGCTTTCGAAATGCGGCTTGCAATAGGCGGCGAGCACCATCTGCTCCAGCGCGCCGGAGCCGGCATCGGTCTTCAGCGCCAGCATCCGCGACATCACCTCCCAGGGTGCCACGATGAAGCCGACGCGCAAGGCCGGTGCGATCGATTTCGAGAACGAGCCGATATGGATCACGCCGCCGCTCTCGCTCATCGCATGGATCGCCGGCGGCCGCTGCCCCGACCAGACGAGGTCGGCATAGCAATCGTCCTCGAAGATCGACACACCGTACTCGGTCGCGAGCCGCACCAGCTCGGCGCGGCGGCTCTCGGGCATGATGCTGCCGGTCGGGTTCTGCACGGTCGGGATCGTGTAGATGTATTTGGGACGGATGCCGCGGCTCTTCAAATCGGCCAGTGTGGCGGCCAGCGCGTCCATGCGCATGCCGTCCTTGTCGAGGGGGACGCCGACCACATTGACGCCGAGCCGCGCCAGGCGGGTCAGCGAGCCCTGATAGCTGTCCTGCTCGAAGATCACGGTGTCGCCGCGCGTCAGCAGCGTCGCGTTGACGAGGTCGAGTGCCTGGAGCGAGCCCGAGACGATCAGGAGATCGTCGACGGTGCAGCTGATGCCGGCATCACGCTTGAGTTTCGTCACCAGGAATTCACGCAGGGGAAGATAGCCCTGCGGCCCATGCGCCAGCCCGTAAGTGGCGAGCGAGCGGCCCTCGCGCCGCAGCACCGCATTGGTCGCTTCGATCAGCTCGTCGAGCGGCACCTGTTCGGAATCATTGTTGCCGCCGACGAAGCTGTATTTGGCAAGGCCCGTCCAGCGCGCGGAAGGGGCCGGCAGCCCTGCTGGAAACAGGGGCGCGAAATCGAAGCTGGACGTCATGGGGCGTTCCTCGTTTTGTTCTTGTTGAGCGGCCGGCGTTGCGCCGGGCCACCTTACTTCTTGCCGGCCGTCCGGGTCGGACGTCCCTGGCTGATGAAAGCGTAATGCGCATTGGCGACGCCGCCAACCATCAGCGCCTCGACCACGGGCTCGGCGATCTCGCCGGTCGCGGCCCAGTCGACCAGGAAATTGGCCCCGGTCCCGCCGCGCACGTCGTCGGTCGGGACGAAGATCGAGACGGTGGCCAGCGGCTTCAGCGCCACCTGGCCTTTCAGGTAGGTCTCGACCTGCTTGCCTGCGGTGTCGAAATAGGCGATGCGTTTGATCACCAGCGGCTGGGTCTCGGAGGCGTTGTGAACACTCAAGGTCACCGAGAAGTCGACGCGCAGCTTGCCCTGGCTCATCGCCACGCTGGAGTAAGCCGGCACGTAGAAGCCGCCGGAGACGACGAGTTCCTCCTTTGGCATTGCGGTGAGGGAATCGGCAAAGTTCTGTTCAATATTGACCTTGGATTGTGCGGCCGCGGGCACGGCAAAGGCGAGGGGGCATAGCAGCATTGCTGCGAGCAGGCTTCTTTGCATGTGACGAATTGCTCGCTTGCCGCGCCGCAACCTGTCTCTAGGGTGCGGCAAAACGGACCAATTTGGCATGCACGAGCTCATTCGCGACATCACTCTCTGTATTCTGTTTGCCTGGATGCTGGGCCTGCTCGCCCATTTCTCCCGGCAACCGCTGATCCTGGCCTATCTTATCGCCGGCTTTTGCATAGGTCCATTCGGCGCCGGCTGGGTCCATTCGCAGGAATCGATCGGCGTCATTTCCGAGCTCGGCCTGATCTTCATGCTGTTCATGATCGGCCTGGAGATCGACCTGAAGAAGATCGTGCGGGCGGGGAAGGTGATCCTGTTCGCGGCGGGCGGCCAGCTGCTCGGCGGCTGCCTGCTCGGGGTGCTGTTCTTCGTCGGCATCGGCCTGTCGCTCGGCGGCGGACACTTCGATGCGGTCTATCTCTGCGTCGCCTGCGCGCTGTCCAGCACCGTCATCATCGTCAAGGTGCTCTACGAGAAGCGCGAGCTGGACACGCTGCCGGGACGCATCACGCTCGGCGTCTTGGTGCTGCAGGACATCTTCGCCATCCTGTTCCTGGCGGTGCAGCCGAGCCTCGCCAATCTCCAGGCCAGCGTCATCCTGCTCTCGATCGGCCGCGTCGCGGTGCTGGTCGCCGCCGCGCTGCTGGTCAGCCGCTACGTGCTGCCGCGCCTGTTCCACCAGATCGCCCGCCGGCCCGAGCTGATCCTGCTCGGCGCGCTGGCCTGGTGCTTCCTGGTCGCCGAGACCGCCGAGCGGCTGTCGCTGTCGCGCGAAATGGGCGCGCTGATCGCCGGTGTCTCGCTCTCGACCTTTCCCTACGCGCTCGACGTCACCGCCAAGGTCACCACGCTGCGCGACTTCTTCATCACCCTGTTTTTCGTCGCGCTCGGCATGACCATTCCCGTCCCGGGCCTCTCCGTGATCGGGCTGGCGCTGATGATCGCGGCGTTCACGGTGGTCAGCCGTCTCGTCACCACCTTCACGCCGCTCTATCTGATGAAGCAGGGCCTGCGCGCCAGCCTGTTGCCGGCCCTCAACCTCGCGCAGATCTCGGAATTCTCGCTGGTGGTGATCCAGACCGGCGTCAACGATCACCATATCGCAGCCCAGACCGCGAACGCCGCCTCCTTCGCCTTCGTGGTGCTGGCCGTGCTCTCGACCTTCGCGATGAGCCGCAGCGACGAGATCACCCGCTGGGCGATCGGCCCCCTGAAGCGGATCGGCCTGCGCGACCTCGACCATGGCAATGGCCATGCCGAGGAGGGGCACGAGGGCGGCCATGGCGAGGCCCGCCGCATCGTCATCCTCGGCTTCTTCCGTGCGGCGAGCGCGCTGCTGGCCGAGATCGAGCGGCAGGCGCCGGTGCTGCTCGAGCAGATCACCGTGATCGATTTCAACCCCAATGTGTACCAGACGTTGCTGTCGCGCGGCCTGCACGTGATCTATGGCGACATCAGCAGCGCCGATACGCTGCTCCATGCCGGCGTCGGCAAGTCCGAGATGATCATCCTCAGCGTGCCGGATGCGTTATTGAAGGGCGCCAGCAACGAGAAGCTGGTCCGCCACGTCCGCACCCTGAATCCGACCGCCATGATCGTGGCCACGGCCGACCTGCTGTCGGACGTGGACGAACTCTATGCGGCCGGCGCCAGCTACGTCACCGTGACCAGGCTCAGCGACGCTCATGAGCTGTTTACCGTGATCGAGGCCGCGCAGGCCGGCCTGCTCGCCGACAAGCGCGCCGAGCTCGATCAGCGGCTCGGCGAGCGCCGCGAAGTGTTGCCCTGAGGGTGGTCGGCCTTCCCGCCCGGCTGTCTGCACCTATATCCCTGGTATCTTCGGTGCAAGCCTGTCTACCTTGGCAGGCCAGCCGGTTGGCATATGCGGTTGCGTCCAGGACACTAGCGCCCCGGCCCAAGTCCGGCTAAGCCTCCCGCCCATAACCGTTAGAGATTGGGACATGCCCGATAGCGTTCAGGAAGTCTTGCAGGCCTTTGCCCGGGGTGAGCTCGTGGTCGTCACCGACGACGAGGATCGCGAGGGCGAGGGCGATCTGATCGTCGCCGCCTCGCTCTGCACCGCCGAGAAGATGGCGTTCATCATCCGTCACACCTCCGGCATCGTCTGCGCGCCCGTGACCACCGAGGACGCGCGCCGCCTGCGGCTCGATCCGATGGTGGCCCACAACGATTCCGCGCACACCACCGCCTTCACGGTGTCGATCGACTACAAGCCCGATGGCGGCACCGGCATCTCCGCCGAGGAGCGCGCCTCGTGCTGCCGCGCGCTGGCCAATCCGAATGTCGGCGCCAACGATTTTGCCCGGCCCGGGCACATCTTCCCGCTGATCGCCAAGGACGGCGGCGTGCTCTTGCGCTCCGGCCATACCGAAGCCGCCGTCGACCTCTGCAAGCTCTCCGGCCTGCCGCCGGTCGGCGTCATCAGCGAGCTGATGAACGACGACGGCAGCGTGATGAAGGGCGAGCAGGTCGCGCAGTTCGCGGCCAGGCACAAGCTGAAGCACGTCACCATCGCGGACATGATCGCCTACCGCCAGGCGCGCGAGAAGCTGATCGAGCGGGTCTCGACCTTCGTCACCGAAAGCCCGATCGGACCCTTGCAGGGCTATGCCTACCGCTCGCCGTTCGATTCCATCGCCCACGTCGCGTTCGTCTATAACGGCGTCGGCGACGGCAAGAACGTGCTGACGCGCTTCCACAAGCCTAACATCGTCAAGGACATCTTCACCGGCCACAAGCGCATGGCGGCCGTGCTGGAGCATTTCAAAAAGTCGGGCCGGGGCGTGCTGGTCTATTTGCGCGACGGCGCGGCCGGCGTTCCGGTCGCGGCGCTGCCGGACGAGACGCAGACCGAGGCCGACCGCAACCGCCAGTGGCGCGAGGTCGGCGTCGGCGCGCAGATCCTGCGCGATCTCGGCGTCACCTCGATCCGGCATCTCACCTCCTCGGTGCACGACTACAAGGGCCTGTCGGGCTTCGGCATCGAGATCGTCGCCAACGAGCAGCTCGAGAGTTAGCGCTGTCATTCGGGGAGGCGCCATGCGTGGCCCCGGGATTCACGCAGATCCATCGATCCGCATCGCAATTGCACTTGTTGCCGCGGCGCTTTAGTTTGTCGGGCAATTTCTGACGGAACCAGACGAAAGGACGTTTCATGAGCGTGCGCCCTCAGGCCAAGGACAAGCCGGCTGCGGCTTCTTTCCAGTGGGACGATCCGTTCCTGCTCGACGAGCAGCTGACCGAAGACGAGCGCATGGTGCGCGACACCGCCCGTGCCTACGCCCAGGACAAGCTGCTGCCGCGCGTCACCAAGGCCTATCTCGAAGAGAAGACCGACCGCGAGATCTTCAACGAGATGGGTGAGCTCGGCCTGATCGGCATCACGCTGCCCGAGGAATATGGCTGCGCCAATGCGAGCTACGTCGCCTATGGCCTCGTCGCGCGCGAGATCGAGCGGGTCGATTCCGGCTATCGCTCGATGAACTCGGTGCAGTCCTCGCTGGTGATGTACCCGATCTACGCCTATGGCGACGAGAACCAGCGCAAGAAATACCTGCCCAAGCTCGCCAGCGGCGAGTGGGTCGGCTGCTTCGGCCTGACCGAGCCCGACGCCGGCTCCGATCCGGCCGGCATGAAGACCCGCGCCGAGAAGGTCGCGGACGGCTACCGCCTCACCGGCAGCAAGATGTGGATCTCGAACGCGCCGATCGCCGACGTGTTCGTGGTCTGGGCCAAGTCGGCCGCCCACGACAACCAGATCCGCGGCTTCGTGCTGGAGAAGGGCATGAAGGGCCTGTCCGCCCCGAAGATCGGCGGCAAGCTGTCGCTTCGCGCCTCCATCACCGGCGAGGTCGTGATGGACGGCGTCGTCGTCCCCGAGGACGCGCTGCTGCCCAACGTCTCCGGCCTGAAGGGCCCGTTCGGCTGCCTCAACCGCGCCCGCTACGGCATCTCCTGGGGCGCGATGGGCGCCGCCGAGGACTGCATGCACCGCGCCCGCCAGTACACGCTCGACCGCAAGCAGTTCGGCAAGCCGCTGGCCGCCACCCAGCTGGTGCAGAAGAAGCTCGCCGACATGGAGACCGAGATCGCGCTCGGCCTGCAGGGCTCGCTGCGCGTCGGCCGCCTGATGGACGAAGGCAAGTTCGCGCCCGAGATGATCTCGATCATGAAGCGCAACAATTGCGGCAAGGCCCTGGACATCGCCCGCGTCGCCCGCGACATGCACGGCGGCAACGGCATCTCGGCCGAGTACCACGTGATGCGCCACGTCCATAACCTCGAGACCGTCAACACCTATGAGGGCACCCACGACGTCCACGCCCTGATCCTCGGACGCGCCATCACGGGCATCCAGGCGTTTTTCTAGTCGCAGCGTTCTTTGGCCGCGGCTAGTTTGCTCCGCTGTCATCGTCCGCCTTGTGCGCAGTTGCGCACTGGGGCGGGCGATCCAGTATCCCAGAGACCTCGCCTTCGCCACCGCGCCACGGCGTACTGGATAGCCCGCTTTCGCGGGGTATGACGGCGAGGGGTGGGGCTGCAGTGCACAGGAAGTCCGAAGTCCCATGTCCGACAACGACGACGTCCCGTTCAACCGCAATTTCCCGCTGAAGGCCGGCATCGTCGAGGAAGTCCGGCCCGGCGTGCGCCGCGTGCTCTGCAACAATCCGAGCCCGTTCACCTTCACCGGCACCGTCAGCTATATCGTCGGCACCGGCAATGTCGCGATCATCGATCCCGGTCCGGATGACGAGGCACACGCGGCTGCGCTGCTCGATGCCGTGCGCGGCGAGACGGTGAGCCATATCTTCGTCACCCACACCCACCGCGACCATTCGCCGAACACCGCCCGGATCAAGCAGGCGACGGGCGCGCCGGTCTATGCCGAAGGCCCGCACCGGGCCTCGCGTCCGCGTTTCGAGAGCGAAAAGCACAATCCGGAATCCGGCTCCGATCGCGACTTTGCGCCAGACGTCAACCTCGCCCATGGCGACGTCGTCGAAGGCGACGGCTGGCGGCTCGAGGCCGTGGCGACGCCGGGGCACACCGCCAATCATCTCGCCTTTGCCTGGCCGGAGCGGAAGTTCAACTTCGTCGGCGACCACGTGATGGGCTGGTCCACCTCGATCGTGGCGCCGCCCGACGGCTCGATGATCGACTACATGGACTCGCTCGACCGGCTCGCCGCCCGCGAGGAAGATCTCTATTTCTCCGGCCACGGCCCCGAGATCCCCGAGGGCCAGCGTTTCGTGCGCTTCCTGATCCGTCACCGCAAGGCGCGCGAGGCCTCGATCCTGCACCGCCTCGCCAAGGGCGAGACCGACATCCCGACCATGGTCCGCGCGATCTACATCGGCATCGATCCGAGGCTGACGACGGCCGCCGGCTATTCCGTGCTGGCGCATCTGGAAGACCTGGTCGCCCGCGGCGTGGTGGCGACCGAGGGCGATCCCGTGATCGGCGGGACGTATCGGATGGCGGGTTAATTGCAGGCCGTCATTCCGGGGCGCGCGTAGCGCGAACTATGGTGCGCAATTGCGCACCTGAGAATCCATTCATCCGCAAGCGCTGTGGCACGATGGATCCCGGGTTCGCGCTACCGCGCGCCCCGGGATGACGCTCTATCGCGTCACTTCTTCACCGTCTTGGCCGGCGCTTTCGGCGGCGCCACCGGGGTCTTCTTCACCGGCTTCAGCGCATCGGCATCGGCGGCGGTGTTGAGATCGTCGATGAATTTCTTGACGCGTGCGGCATTGCTGCCGAGATCGCGGTCGAAATTGCGCGAGGCCGAGCGGATATCGACGCGGGAATCATCGCCGTCCGCCACGAACCTCATCGAAATGTCCTCGCGAAACCCCATGATCGGCGTGCGCGCCACCGCCTCGATGCGGCCGATGCGGCGCGGCGGCTGCGGTGCGCGCTCGTCGATGACGATCCATTTGCGCTTGTTGACGAGCTGCAGCGCGATCGCATAGGCGCGGTCGACGGAGATCTCGAGCTCGACGGGCTCGACGTCGGGATAGAAGTGGCGCTGCTGCTCCGCCGAATAGAGGCCGGCATAGACCGCGGGGTTGGCGCCCTCGCCGGTGCGCAGTCGCGCCAGCGCCTCGAAACGCGGCGGATCGATCGGATCGGTGGTGATGTCGTAGATCGCCGGCAGCTTGCGATATTGCAGGGCCAGATAGGCGGGATAGGCGAGGATCGCGCCGTCGATCAGGAAGGCGAGCAGGATGCGCGCCATGCCGCGCGAGCCGTTCTGCCAGATCGCGGCAAAGCCGGCGAGCCCGACCAGGATCGAGAGCCCTGATATCGCAAGGCCGCCGAAGAAGGTCGCAAGCCCCGGCTTCGGCTCCAGGAAATCGAAGCGGACGATGATGATCGACACCACCACCGCCACCACCGCGAACACGGCCAGATTGCGCGCCCAGCTCGCGAGGCTGGACACGGGCTCCGACTGATAGGGAGCGGAAAACCTGCGGGCCATCGGGTGAGCTCTGCCGGGGCTTCTGGAGAGGTGCCGGCCGACGAGGCGCGACGATGAGCCGTTGAGACCACGGCCCGGGGGCAAATTCAAGAGTCGTTCACCCTCCCCTGAAGGGGAGGGTCGATCGCGCGAAGCGCGAGCGGGGTGGGGTGACAGTCTCTCCACCGAGGCGGTGCCCGTGCGGAGAGATCACCCCACCCCGTCTCGCAAATCTCGCTTTGCTCGATCGCGAGCCGACCCTCCCCCTTCAGGGGAGGGTGGTACCAACGCCTACGCCGCCGCGTTCGGGAAGCGGTAGTCCTTGAACTGGTCGCGCAGCGCCGTCTTGAGGATCTTGCCGGTCGCCGTGTGCGGAATGCCGTCGACGAAGGCGATGTCGTCGGGCATCCACCATTTGGCGATCTTGCCGTCCATGTAGGCCAGGATGTCCTCGCGCGTGGCCTGCTGGCCCTGCTTGAGCTGCACGATCAGAAGCGGCCGTTCGTCCCATTTGGGGTGGAACACGCCGATCACGGCGGCTTCCGCCACGGCGGGATGGCCGACCGCGAGGTTCTCGAGGTCGATCGAGGAGATCCATTCGCCGCCGGACTTGATCACGTCCTTGGAGCGGTCGGTGATCCGCATGTAGCCGTCCTCGTCGATGGTCGAGACGTCGCCGGTGTCGAAGAAGCCGTCCTCGTCGAGGATGTTGGTGTCGACGCGGTAATAGGCCTTGGCGACGGCGGGGCCGGAGACCTTGAGGCGGCCGAAGGTCTTGCCGTCCCAGGGCAGCTCCTTGCCGGCATCGTCGGTGATCTTCATCTCGACCGCGAAGGGGGCATAGCCCTGCATCTGCAGCACGTCGAGCCGTGCATCGCCGGTCGCATTCTGGAACGGCGGCTTCAGCGCCGCGACGCTGCCGATCGGGCTCATCTCGGTCATGCCCCAGGCGTGACGCACGTTCGAGCCCATGTCGAGGAACGCCTTGATCATGGAGCGCGGCATCGCCGAGCCGCCGCAGATCACCATCTTCAGGTCCGGCAGCCTGAGATTATTGGCGGTCATGTGCTGGAGCAGCATCAGCCACACCGTCGGCACGCCGGCCGTATGCGTCACCCTCTCGGTCGAGAGCAGCTCGTAGACCGAGGCGCCGTCGAGCTTGGCGCCGGGCATGACCAGCTTGGTGCCCTGCGACGGGGCGGAGAAGGCGATGCCCCAGCTGTTGGCATGGAACAGCGGAACCACCGGCAGCATTGTCTCGGACGCGCTCGTGCCGAGCGCGTCGACATTGTTGGCCATCAGCGCGTGCAGCACGTTGGAGCGATGCGAATACAGCACACCTTTCGGGTCGCCCGTCGTGCCGGAGGTGTAGCACATCGCGGCTGCCGTGTTCTCGTCAAAGTCCTTCCATTTGAATTTGCCGTCGGCCTGCGCGATCCAGTCCTCGTAGGCGATCACGTTCTTCAGTGTGGTCTGCGGCATATGCGCCTTGTCGGTGAGCACGATGTAGCGCTCCACGCTCGGCAGCTTGTCGGCGATCTTTTCCAGGATCGGAACGAAGGTGAGGTCGGTCATCACGATGCGGTCCTGCGCATGGTTGATGATCCAGGCGATCTGCTCGGGGAAAAGGCGGGGATTGACGGTATGGCAGATGGCGCCGATCCCCATGATGCCGTACCACACCTCGAGATGGCGCCAGGTGTTCCAGGCGATCGTCGCGACACGGTCGCCGAGCTTGATGCCGTCGCGCTCCAGCATCTGCGAGACCTTGAGCGCCCGCTTGTGGATCTCGGCGTAGGTGGTGCGATGGATCGGTCCCTCGACCGAGCGTGTGACCACCTCCTGCTTGCCATGAATTTTGGCGGCGTGTTCGATGATCCGGTGGCAGAGCAGGGGCCAATCTTGCATCAAACCAAGCATTCCGACGTTCCTCCGAGAAAGTCGCTGGGCGCGTTGTCGCTCTCAGCGTTGGGCCAAAGATTGCCATGAGTTTTAGCCTGCCGGACTTTCGCCGCAAATGGTCTTGTCGCGGCTATATGTCCGCTGGCGCGGCAATGGTTACCGCTGCGCTCGGGCTATCGCTCCTGCTCGCCGAGAGGGCCGAGGCGCGGAAATATCCTGCGCCCCTCGACATCTTCGGTCTTGGTACACCACGGCCGCGCGCGGCCGCTCATACCGCCAGGATTCCGCTGCCGAGACCGCGGCCCGACGAGGCTCCGCCCGAGGCGGAGGGAAAGTCGTCTCCCGATAAGCCTGGCGCCGACAAGCCTGCCGAGGCCGCCTCACCACCCCAGAAGCCGGTCTCAGCCTGCCGTCTGGCGCTGACCGAGGAGATCGCGATCGCGCCCTCCATTGCGGATATCCGCGGCCCCGGCGCCTGCGGCGGCGAGGATCTGGTCCGGCTGGAAGCCATCGTGCTGCCGGACAAGCGCAAGGTGACGGTCAAGCCGGCGGCGATCCTCCGCTGCACCATGGCCTCCGCGATCGCCGACTGGCTGCGCAAGGACATGGTGCCGCTGGCCACCAGCCTCGGCTCGACCATTGGCGAACTCGATAATTTTGACAGCTTCGAGTGCCGCGGCCGCAACCGCGTCGCCGGCGCGTTGCTGTCCGAGCACGGCAAGGCCAACGCGCTTGACGTTCGCGGCATCAAGCTCGCCAACGGGCAGTCGATCGGCCTGACCGACCGCACCATGCCGCGCGAGGTGCGCGAGCGCGTGCTGCATTCGGTTTGCACGCGGTTTTCCACCGTGCTCGGCCCGGGCTCGGACTGGTACCATGAGGACCATATCCATCTCGACCTGGCGCAGCGGCGCAACGATTACCGGATCTGCCAGTGGAATGTCTGGGATCCGCTGCCGCAAATCGCCCCGCTGCTGCCGGCGGAACGGCCTGAGGAGGCGCCGCCGCGCGAGGTCGCGGCCAGGCCCGAGACCAAGCCTGGAGAAAAGGAAGGCGCTGACGACGAGGCGGAGAAGGCGCCCGCGCCCGCTGAGAAGCCGGGGGCCGAGGGCAGCAAGTCCCAGCCGCACAGGCCGGCAACAAAAAAGCGCCGGTGAAACCGGCGCTTTTGGATCTCAAGGCTCAGCAAGCGATCAGTAGCTGCCTGCCTGGCCGGTCTGGCTGCTGCCGAGCGCCAGCCGCGAATTGTAGGGCGAGTCGCCGTGCTTCGGCTCGAGCACGACCACGATCGTGCCGACCTTGACGCGATCATAGAGGTCGATCGCGTCCTCGTTGGTCAGGCGGATGCAGCCTGACGAGATCGAGGCGCCGATATATTCCGGCTGGTTGGTGCCGTGGATGCGGAACAACGTGTCCTTGCCGCCGGAATAGAGGTAGATCGCGCGAGAGCCCATCGGATTGTCCGGACCGGGTGCGACATAGGTCGGCACACCCAGGCGCGAAATTTCGCCGGGGGTGGGGTGCCAAGCCGGCCACTCGGTCTTGCTGCCCACCTTGGCGATGCCCGACCAGGCCATGGCCTCTTCGCCGACGGTGATGCCGTAACGGATCGCCTTGCCGCCATCCATTACGTAATAGAGATAGTGATTGTCCGAATCGACCACGATCGAGCCCGGCGCCTCTTTGCGGTGGTAGTCGACGATGGCGCGGCGGAACGGCTCCGCAACCGGGGTGTTCTCGTACCGGACCTTGGCGAGAAGTTCCTTGTCCTTCGGCTTGAAGGCCTTGGTGTCGGTCGCCTCGAAATGCGTGGCCTGCATGCAGCCCGACAGCATCAGGCCAGCGGCCAAAATCCCAAACTTAACTTTCAGCGACGACATGGTTTGGTTCCAATCAAAACAATACCGTGCGGAAGACTTGAGCTTAACGCCCAAGTTCCTCGACTCCGTTAATCCCATTATCGTTGAAATCTGCCACAATTCCAGCACTGAAGCCCTTTTCCCGCGCTGCGAGAGCCGAGCTGTGGCTTTTCTGCCGCAAATTTTGCGGTCCCATGGAGATTTTTGGGCTGCGGGAGCCGGACTGTCGATTCCATGCCACAGTTGAGCCATGGCGCTGCCACAAATGCGAATGCTTCCTTAATGCAGTTGTCATCGTGAACTGGCCAGAATCGCGCTAAGGGCTGTCATTCTGTCGCAGGTGCTGTCGGAGTCGTGCATGTTTTCGGTGTTTGTTCCCTCCGAGTCTGCCCTGAAGAAGGTCGTGATCGAGGATCTCTCGGCGTTGCCGGAAAACGCGGTCTGGATCGATCTCGTCAATCCCAGTGCGGCCGAGGACAAGGCGGTGGAGCGGCTCGCGGGCATCGCCATCCCGACCCGGGAAGACATGCAGGAGATCGAGATCTCCAGCCGGCTCTATATCGAGAACGGCGCGCGCTACATGACGGCGACGCTGATGTGCCACTCCGATACCGACATGCCCCGGACCACGGCGGTGACCTTCATCCTCGGCGACCACCGCCTGGTGACGGTGCGCTACGACCTGCCGAAGCCCTTCGCCCTGGTCGAGGCCAAGCTCGCCCGCTCATGCACGCCGTCCATCACCGGCGAGTCGGTGCTGATGGAGCTTTTGGACGCCGTGATCGACCGCTGCGCCGACATCCTGGAGCGCTGCGGCGCCGAGATCGACCAGGTCAGCCACGACATTTTCGAGCCCGAGAGCGAGCGCCACGGTCACGCCAAGCGGTATTCCCAGATCCTGATCTCGATCGGCCGCAAGGGCGACCTGACCTCCAAGGTTCGCGAGAGCCTGGTCTCGATCGGCCGCGTCGTCGCCTTCCTCTCGGCGGTGGTCGAGGGGGTGAAATGGTCGAAGGACATGCGCGAGCAGCTCAAGACCATGCAGCGCGACGTCTCTTCGCTGACCGACCACGCCTCCTATCTCTCCAGCAAGATCACCTTCGTGCTCGACGCCATGCTCGGCGTCGTCAATCTCGAGCAGAACAACATCATCAAGCTGTTCTCGGTCATGGCCGTCGTCCTGATGCCGCCGACGCTGATCGCCTCGATCTACGGCATGAACTTCAAGGTCATGCCGGAACTCGAATGGGTGCACGGCTATCCGATGGCACTGGTGATGATGCTGATCGCCGCCATCGTCCCTTACTGGATCTTCAAGTTCAAGAAGTGGCTGTAATACTACCGAGACCTTACGCCGTTCGCAGAGACACGGTGGTTGGTGTCGCAGAATAGAGCGGGATTGCGGCCGCGCGGTGATGGGTGCTCAGTGCCCCAATTCCTCCGGTAAAATTTGAGCGGTGGGCTGAACGTTTGCGCGAAACTTGTCTGCGATAAGCAGTGCGTAGCCGCGAGGAACAACCATGGTTGAAAAACACATAACGTCGCCCCGCAACGTCATCGACCTCGCGAACTATCGTCAGGTCCTGGCGAGCGGCAAGGCGTCGTCGATGTCGGTGCGCATGTGCCGGCACTGTGGTGCTCCGCTGCTCGACGGTGAGAACGACGACGACTGCTCGACCGCATTCAGCACGGCCGCTCCGCGGCCGCGCGACAGGTCGCGTCGGATTCGAATCGATTGAGGAACGGAAGGCGAGGGCGATCCAGGTCTTGCGGCGGCGTTGTCTGGATCGCCTTGCTTCCTTTCTTTTCAGGACAAACGGCTATGACGTTCGATCGGCGGCTGCGCTAAAGGCCATCTGGGCCCCATCGCGCGCCAAAACGGTGCCTGTGTCGCCCTCTGTCAATCCTCTCCGTCAAAAATATTCCACTTTACCGAAATTCGGTTTCGGCGTATGTGTCGCTCATCCCGGCTCACCAAGAGGGGCGACTTGTGGTCGTCATGTTCGCGAGCCGGGCTTGCGGTGGACGCGGCAGCGTCGGCGCGAGAGGTGCGGGCAGGGCGGGTAGTCCCTGTGAGCTCGTAACCGCGTGCGGACGACGGCGCTGCTAGGCTTCGTCTCGTCTGTAAGTTTCCGGCTTCGTCGACAGGGCCGGGAATACTGCGGCGACATGGCGGGCCGTGCGTACGGCAAAACCGTGTGGTCCTGGCC